>CAZQEZ010000226.1:0-5680 GCA_964592475.1 uncultured Roseivirgaceae bacterium | reverse complement strand
AGAAAAATGAGGGGTAATGGATAGGGTTTTTTTACGAAAATTGATTTTTTTATTCAGTAGGATAGTTATTGTAGTCACTTTGCTAAGCTGCAATTGCCTTTTTGTTAGTGCAATTGCTTTTTATCCGGATACTATAAAAGATGCTTCTGTAAATAATTATAAAAAACCGATAATTCTATTCTCAGTCTTCATCTTTTAGGCGGCAGCTACAGTTACTTTAAAGCATTTTTATCCCAAAAAAGAAAATTTTCTCCTGAGCCATGTGCTTTAATTCTGTACAATCCGGTAGTAAGCACTATGCCCGACGGATATGGTTATGAACGTTTACAAGATATGGCCTGGGCACTATCACCATCACATCATGTAGTAGATGCGGATTTGCCACCTACGCTTATTTTTCACGTAAAAAACGATAAAACTGTTCCCATTGAAAATATTCTTGATTTTCAGGAATCGATGAACCGCGCAAAGGTATTAGCAATGAAGTAAAAATATTTCCAGATAAAGGCCATGGATTTTTTAATTATGGGAGAAATCAAAATAATCATGTGCTAACTTTTTTCTGCAATCAATAAACCTTAAATAATTAATAACAAGCGACTATAATTGCTGTTGACTTAAAAAATAATAATCATCTGATAATGGCAAAAATTCCGATATTTATTTTTAATAAAGGATTGTTGAAAATTTTAAAACGTACTTTCCAATCCTGGAATCAGGATGAACCGTTCCGATTGAGTGCAGTAGTAGCGTATTATGCATTACTATCACTTCCTGCTTTATTGATAATTGTGATAAATACTGCAGGTTATATTTTTGGACAGGAAGCTATGCAAGGACAAATAAGCGAAGAAATAAAGTCGATGCTCGGCGATGAGTCGTCCAAACAAGTAGAAGTTATGATTGCCAATGCCAGTAAGCAAGAAGGATCTACCATAGCTTCGATTATAAGCATTGCATTTTTATTATTTGGAGCAACTGGTGCATTTTTTCATTTGCAGAAATCATTAAACATTGTCTGGCGAGTAAAAGAAGACCCCAAAAACATCCTTAAAAGAGTTTTGTTGGATAGGGCTACCGCTTTCGGTATGATACTTGTTATTGCTTTTTTACTATTAGTGAGTCTGGTGCTAACAGCTTTAATTTCCGAATTAACAAGCTGGTTTATGGGTTTTTTGCCGGAGTATTTGGTGTACTTATTTTATGTAGTCAATTTTTTAATCTCATTACTTATTGTTACTGTATTATTTGCACTCATGTTTAAAGCATTACCAGATGTAAAAATCCCTTGGAGAGTGGTCTGGATGGGAGCACTGCTAACTTCGTTATTGTTTGTATTGGCCAAATTTGCTTTAGGTATTTATTTTGGGCAAACCAATCCCGGCTCTACCTATGGTGCTGCAGGCTCAATTGTATTGATTATGTTGTGGATTTCCTATTCTTGCCTTATTTTGTTTTTTGGAGCTGAATTTACTAAAGAATATGCTTCATATTTTAATGTTGACCCTGAACCTGCTTCTTATTCAGTAAAGTATAAGCAGGAATTGAAGCCAATAAAATAAAGATAATTTGGCTCTATGTGAAATTGTGTGTAATATTACATTACTTATTTAATCATCATTTTCATGCAAGAAGACCAAATCAATTTAGGTATTGTAATGGCTGGAGCTGTTTCGGCTGGTGCCTACACAGCAGGAGTTGTAGATTTTTTAACCGAGGCTATGGACGTGTGGGAATCAAATAAAAAGATAAATAATGGCCCTAAGCATCATGTAAATCTTAAAGTAATTACTGGAGCCTCAGCGGGTGGCATGACTGCTGGTATCCTGGCAAAAATGCTGTATAAAAATTTTGAGCATTTTCATCATAAAAATAATTTTACACCAAATAACGATCTCTACAAAGCCTGGGTAGAAGAAGTGTCATTTCAAGAATTGCTCGGTACTGATGATATAGATAATGGTAGTGTGAAAGCAATTTTAAATGGTAATATGGTTAAAAGGATTGCCGAGAATTTAATCGTCAAAGATGATCATTTTAATAAAAAGCATAAAAAAATCAGAGATTATGTTGATGAGAATCTTGAGGTATATTATACCTTGGCTAATCTGAAAGGAATTCCATATGACGTGACTTTTCAAGGCAACTCCAGTAAAGTTCATCGAATATTTACTTACAGTGATCACATTCATTTCAAAATCAATAAACATGGCAATCTTGAGTATGGAAAAAACTCCAACTTTTCAAATAAGGAGATTGTACAACTATATGCTTCCAGCGCTATAGCAACCGGTGCATTTCCGGTAGGCTTACCAGCAGTTAATCTCAATCGTTCAGCATTCGATTATTCCAATCGTTATCATCAGATTCCCAATGATAAAGGCTGTTTAACAAAAGTAACTATTTCTCCTGATTGGAATGAATCTGATTTGCAAAGGTTTGATTTTGTGGCTGTTGATGGAGGTACATTTAATAATGAACCATTTAATCTGGCATTTCAACAATTGCAAAACGACGCAGAAAATCAAAAAGCTATAATTATGGTCGACCCCTTTCCAAATGATACTGCTTTTGATGTGAGTAAATCAATGCAAACAGACCTTTTACCGGTATTAGGTAATTTGTTAAAATCCTTACTAGGCCAAGCCAGGTTTAGAATAGAAGATTTGTATAAAGCTTTTAATGAAAATAATAATGACCGTTTCTTAATTGCGCCAAGGCGTTCCGATTCATACACTGCTTTCCCGATTGCTTGTGGATATCTCGATGGGTTTTCGGGGTTTTTAGATAAGCGCTTTCGCAGGCATGACTACCAATTAGGTCGGAGAAATTGTCAACGTTTCCTTACCCACTATTTTCGATTACCTGTAGATAATATTTTATTTAAAAATTGGGATGAAGAAACTAAAAAAGAGTATCTTATCAAAGATCAAGGTAAAGAATATCTACCTATAATTCCGGTAATGGCAGGTTTACAAGAAGAAATTACTCAGCCATCTTATCCAATATATACTGAAAAAGAAGTTTCTTCCTTTACAAAACATATTGAAAATAGGATTGATGCAATTTTCAAATCATTTGCTGGTAAAATAAATGGATGGCTGCTGAAATCAACTGTCAAATTATTATTTCGATTTGTAAAAAAACGAATAAGTAAAGCATTAATAAAGTCAATGAATGAAAACCTGAAAGGTGGCAATAGTGCTCATTTAAATCAAGGATTGATTCGTTCACAAGAACTTGAAAATCGCTAGTGATTTTTGTAATTAACACACTAGTAATTAATTTTGTCAATTTCTTTATTAAATTTATTTATTATTTTATCAAATTGCTTAATCTTATTTTTAAAATCAGGCAAAATTTTTAAAAGATCTTTATTCAATTGAATTAATTTTTCTTGAATCAATTCGATCTGACCTTCATTTTTATTTTCATCAATCACTTTAGATAAGTAATTTTTCAGGAAAAGATCGACTTCCTCTGCCGTAATTTCTGATTTTGCTAAAAGTCGTTGTAGAGATATCTTGCTTATTTTGCTCATCATCTATGATTATTTCTAAAGGCCAAGATAATAAAATTTGATCAAAATAAAAATCTTCTGTTTAATTTTAGAACTTTTAAATATTGCTATTTCATAAAAGATTCCAAAATGATATTTTTAGAATCTTTATTTTTTCCAAAGCACAATATGCTCGCGAATTAGTTTTTTAAATAAATGCTAAAAACCCATGTAATATTTCCACAAAAAACTTTTCTTTATGGAATTTTTAAAATTAAGTATTAATCCATGTAAATTTGTAAAATATCAAAACTTCAATCAGTTCTAAATTTAAATATTCAAATCATGTGTTTTTTATTTTATAAAACTAAATTAATTAAAATATTATTTTGCGCAATTGAACCTAATTTGAAATGAATTTGTTAAATTTGTAGGCTGAAAGATTGAATGTGTAAAATTTTAACCTGGAAAAGTTATGAAATTTAAAAACAATAATGGTCTTGAGATTATTCTTAATCCAGGACAAGCCATTGCCAAAGGACATAATGGTGAAGGTGAAGAAATATCAGTAAAATTGGATAGTGAAATGGCTGAATCAATAAATTATCTATATAATCTGGATATTTTTGACCTGGAAAAGCTTCACCTAATGAAGCAGAGAAATTTTAATTATAAAAATTTCACCTATTAGCGCTATTAAATATTTATTATAGAGCCTCTGGTTAACTTCAGAGGCTTTTTTTTTATTTAAATTCTTCCTATTTTAGGCTTTTTATTACTGAAGCATGTCTCATCTGGTTCTTATTTCAATAATAATATTTGCTATTGCTCTTTTACTGTTTTTGGTATTAAGGCTAAAAATCCATGCTTTTGTATCGTTACTTATCGTGAGTATTTTGGTGGGCTTGCTCACTGGCATGGATACGGAAGAGGTGATGGAAAGCTTGCAAACAGGGATGGGAAATACTTTAGGTTTTGTAGCCATAATTGTAGGACTGGGAGCAATTTTCGGACAAATACTAGAAGCGTCAGGTGGAGCTGAATCTGTTGCAAAAGGATTGATTTCACGATTTGGTGTTAAAAAAGCCCCTACTGCTTTAGCTATTGCAGGTTTTATCATAGCTATACCTGTTTTTCTTGATGTTGGATTTGTTATTTTGGTTCCTGTTGTTTATTCCTTGGCCAAAGATGCGAGAAAGTCTGTATTATATTATGGTATTCCTTTAGCGGCTGGTTTAGCAGTAACCCATGCTTTCATTCCCCCAACTCCTGGTCCGGTGGCAGTAGCTAATCTATTAGGTGCCAACCTTGGATACGTAATTTTATTTGGTTTGATTGTAGGTATACCAACAGTAGCAATAGCGGGTCCCTGGTTTGGAAGATACATAGGTAGTCGTATTTATGCTCCTGTTCCGGAATATTTGGATATAAAAGAAGAGGTTGGCAACGATAACAAAAAACCATTACCGTCATTTAGTCTGGTAGCTATGGTTATAGCGCTTCCTTTAATATTAATAGTGTTTGCTATGACCGTGCAAACATTAATTCAGCAAGATGTAATAAATCATTCAGTCTTTACGAATATAATCCAGTTCATAGGGCATCCTTTTACGGCTCTGATAATTGTTACTTTATATTCAATTTATTTTCTTGGTACCAAAAGAGGTTTTTCTAAACAACAATTAATGAAGCTAAGCACCAAAGCATTAGGTCCTGCCGGTTTAATTATATTAATTACCGGAGCCGGGGGTGTTTTTAAGCAAGTATTGGTAGATAGTGGAATAGGAGAGAGCTTGGCTAGTGCTATGGCCAATGCTAATTTTCCTCCATTGGTATTAGCTTATTTAATAGCTTTGATTGTAAGAGTTACTCAAGGTAGTGCTACCGTAGCAATGATTACCGCGGCGGGATTTATGGCGCCATCATTGTCTTATTTTGAAGTATCAGAAGCGGGCAAAGCTTTAATGGTGCTTTCAATAGCTGCAGGAGCAACAGCTTTATCGCATGTGAACGATTCCGGATTTTGGTTGATTGGTAAATATTTTGGATTAAATGAAAAGCAAACTTTACAATCCTGGACGGTTATGGAAACTATCATTTCTGTTGTAGGCTTTTTGATTTGCCTGCTTTTGAGTTTCTTCGTATAAATTTATTTAATTTAACGGTTCTATGTTAAATTGT
>CAZQEZ010000225.1:0-5727 GCA_964592475.1 uncultured Roseivirgaceae bacterium | reverse complement strand
TATTTGTTTATGTTTTGACCCAAATACCCAAATACCCAAATAATGTTGATTTGTTGATTTGTTTATGGGTTGATTTGTTTATTCGTTTATTCGTTTATTTGTTTATTTGCTTTCGTTTTGACCCGAAATAACCAAATAACCAAATACCCAAATAGGGATAAAAAGAAATGGATGAGAAGCCTCTCATCCATTCGCGATCAAAATAATTATTTTGTCTACAGAAAATTTACCTTACCGCTAATTGCTCAGGTATAATACCTTCTTCAATGAATCGACTGTAGTGCTCAAATCGCTTTACAATGTCTTTTACGTATTTGTATGGTTCTGCCCCCCGGCAATAGCCATAATAAACAACAGGATCGTTATAATACAATGGCTTAGATTTAAGCAATAAATATTCAGCTACATTTTTATCCCATAAATAAGGATTTTTTCCAAATTTATCTGCTAATCTACGAGCATCTTCTACGTGTCCCGGTCCAGCATTATAGCTGGCCAAAATAAATTTTACCCTCTCTGTGCTATCAGGAATTGATTTCCAATAACCTTGCAAATAATCCAGATAAGCAGTACCAGCTTTCATGCTGTTAGTAGGATCGTATAATTCTGATATTCCAAATTGACGTGCTGTGGCAGGCATCACTTGCATTAATCCTCTCGCTCCAGCCCATGATTGAGCATTGGGCCTAAATCTTGATTCCTGATAAATTTGCGAAGCGAGTAAGCGCCAATCCCATTGCAACTCTTTCGCGTAATGCTGAATCATGTCATCATATTGAGATATTTTTCCGCCGGTAAGAGAATAAAATTCACTTTTCGCCCGCTTCTGAAAGCCTTTCTGATTTTTAAAATACTTATTGTAAATCACGTAATAATCAGGCTTCTTTTTCATCTGGTCAATCCACCTATTTACTTCAGCCAGCAATTCAGGAGACGATTTTCTTACCGCCCAGGCAATTCTGGCAGGAAAACTGACTGGTGTTTTTATATCTAGTTGTGGATAATAAGTATTATTGATATTTGCAATGTTTTGATCTGCAACCGTGTAATCATATTCCCCGTAGGCAACTTTCTTTATTAATTCTTCGGTTGTCAGGTATCCGGGCACTTCTCTTATTTTAATATCTCCTCCGATTTCATCTGATAGATTTTTTAGTCTTTTCTGATAAGAAGTATTACTTCTTACATAAACTTTTTTACCTATAAGATCTGCCAGATTTCGAACCAGTGATTTTTCAACTTTTATTCGACTAAGCTTTCGCCAATTGTCAGGTTTTCTTTGCACCAGTACTTGCCTGGTTGTAATATGTGGTCGAGTAAAATCTACCCACTGTTTTCGTTCATTAGTAATTGTGAGACCATGAGCAATTATATCAACTTCTCCATTATTGAGCTGATAAAACATAGAATCGAGATCATCAGCCACTACCAATTCTAATTCCACATCAAGAAAATCAGCTAGTCTTTCTAATAATTCGTATTCATAACCCATGGGTTGTCCACGATAGATAAAATAACTGGTACTGCTATAGGTAGTTAATGCCCGCAATTTACCTTTTTCTTTAATTTCTGACATGTCTATTTGGGCAATTTCGTCAGGGTCGACGGCTTGCAAATTGGGGTCTTCACAATTACAATCGTCTGATTTACAAGCGTATAAACCCAATAGTATTAATAAAAAGAACGCGTTCCTTATCATTTCTTGGTTGATTTGGTACATAGAATAGACGCATATTCAATACAAATTGTTTCAATTAGTTTATTTAATACATTATTGCTAGTGCATTAATTGGTAATTAGAACAAAATTTTAACTAAACGCTGGGTATGCCATCTACTTTTTTTAAATTTGTTTTCTCACATAATTTTTATCATCTTTTCAATTGTTAATAGCTTGATTAGATTTTTATTATAAATATTTTTACAAATACCCGAAAATTAAATAATCATATGAGTAGAAAAATAAAAATGGGAATGGTAGGCGGAGGTAGAGATGCCTTTATTGGAGCTGTACACCGTATGGCTGCTGCCCTTGATGGTCAAATTGAACTGGTTTGTGGCGCATTTAGCAGTAGTGCCGAAAAATCGAAAGCAACAGGAAAAGATTTATATCTGCCAGAGGATAGAGTATATGGTAGCTATGAAGAAATGTACGAAAAAGAAAAGCAGCTACCGGAAGGCGAGAGAATGGATTTTGTCTCGATAGTCACTCCAAATTATTTACATTTCCCTCCAGCAAAAATGGCACTTGAAAATGGCTTTCACGTGGTTTGCGATAAGCCGATGACCTTTAATTTAACGGAAGCCAAAGAACTTGCCCACTTGGTAGAAAAAACCGGACTCATGTTTGCCCTCACGCACAATTATACAGGCTATCCTATGGTTAAACAAGCCCGGGATATGATCAAAGAAGGTAAAATAGGCAAAATAAGAAAAGTAGTGGTAGAATATCCACAAGGTTGGCTTTCTACCAAACTAGAAGACACTGGTCAAAAGCAAGCCAGCTGGCGTGCCGACCCTAATAAAACAGGAGTTTCCAATAGTATGGGTGATATTGGTACTCATGCAGAAAATCTTTCTGAGTATATCACCGGTCTCAAAATCGTTGATTTATGCGCCGACCTGCATACTTATGTTGAGGGTCGACCGCTGGATGATGACGGTAATGTTTTGTTGAAATTAGAAAACGGTGCTACCGGAGTATTGCATGCCAGCCAAATAAGCGTGGGCGAAGAAAACGATCTTAACATACGCATTTATGGAGAAACCGGTGGGCTTGAATGGCATCAACAAGAGCCCAACACCCTAGTAGTAAAGCAATTGGACGGACCCGCTACTATCTATCGTACCGGAGCAAATCACGGATATTTAGGTGAAAGTGCCCAACTACATACCCGAATACCCGGAGGACACCCGGAGGGTTTCATTGAGGCTTTTGCCAATATTTACCGCAATTTTGCGGTGACTTTGCGATCGAGGCTTAAAGGTGAAGACCCTGATCCAAAATTTATAGATTTTCCTACAGTATACGATGGCGTGCGAGGTATGGCCTTTATTGAAACCGTCGTAGAATCGAGTAAATCCGAAGAAAAATGGACTAAATTTAAATCTTAATATTTTACATAAACCTAAATTTATATACTTATGAAAGGACCTGCTGTTTACGTATTACAATTTTTGGGCGACAAAGCTCCATTTGATAATTTGCAGAATATTTGTAAATACATGGCCGATTTGGGATACAAGGGTGTGCAATTACCCATTGAGATGCCCAACATTTTTGATCTCGATAAAATGGCTGAAAGTCAGGATTACGCTGATGAAATAAAAGGCACTGTGCAAGAAGCAGGCGTTGAAATTACAGAACTGGGCTCCCACCTTACTGGGCAACTAGTAGCTGTACATCCTGCCTATGATAAACTATTCGATGGGTTTGCTGCAGAAAGCGTAAGAGGTAATCCTAAAGCCAGAACCGAGTGGGCCATCGATAGGATGAAAAAAGGTGCCGTTGCCAGCAGAAGATTGGGCTTAAAAGCCACGGTAAGCTTTTCAGGCTCTTTACTATGGCCTTACATGTACCCTTGGCCACAAAGAGCTCCGGGGTTAGTTGAAGAAGGATTTAAAGAGTTGGCCGATCGATGGACGCCAATTCTTAATACTTACGATGAAAACGGAGTAGATGTGTGTTACGAACTACATCCGGGGGAAGACCTACACGATGGAATCACGTTTGAGCGTTTTTTAGCCGCTACCAATAATCATAAGCGGGTGGCCATAAATTACGACCCTAGCCACTATATCTTGCAGCAATTGGATTACATTCAGCATATAGACGATTATCATGAGTATATCAAGGCATTTCATGTAAAAGACGCTGAATACAACCCAAACGGCAAATCGGGAGTGTACGGGGGATACCAGGACTGGGTACAGCGACCAGGTCGTTTCCGTTCCCTGGGCGATGGTGAGGTTGATTTCAATGCCATATTCAGCAAGCTTACTGAATACGATTACGACAGCTGGGCGGTACTGGAATGGGAATGTTGCTTGAAAAATGCAGAAGATGGCGCTGCCGAAGGGGCTCCATTCATAGCCAGTCACATGATCGAAAAGCCGGATCGTGCTTTTGATGACTTTGCCGGGAGTGGTACAGATGTTTCAATGAACAGGGGAATTTTAGGATTAGAATAAAAACCGGATTACTTTAAAACAAATTCACATAAGTGATCAATTAAAATAGATATTTATAAAAGCCGCTGGATATACAGTGGCTTTTATTTGTAGATAATAACCAAACCACTGCTTTAAATAGCCACTACTATAAATTTTTAAATGATCACATTTTTTTAAATTTAAGCCATGAAAGCAATAATTATTAATAAAACTGGTGATTCTTCGCAACTTCAATATCAGGAAACTAAAGATCCCATACCAGGAGAAAACCATGTTTTGGTGAAAAATCATGCTGCCGGGGTTAACTTTATTGATGTATACCATCGCACCGGATTATACCCGAAAGAAGCGCCTTTTATTCCCGGGTTGGAAGGTGCCGGTGAAATTTTGGAGGTAGGTAAAAACGTAAATGATTATAAAGCAGGCATGAAAGTAGCTTATACTGGCGTGCCAGGCGCATATGCCGAATTGACTGCAGTGCCAGTAGAAAAATTAGTAGCAGTACCAGAAAACATTTCTACCAAAAAAGCAGCTGCGGTAATGCTACAGGGTATGACGGCTCACTACCTGCACAAAAGTACTTTCCCGCTATCCGAAGGCGACACTTGCTTAATTCATGCCTCAGCAGGTGGCGTAGGGTTGTTGCTGGTGCAAATGGCCAAAATCGCCAATGCCACAGTGATTGGCACGGTGTCTACATTAGAAAAGGAAAAGCTGGCACGGGAAGCCGGCGCTGATGAGATCATTCGCTACACAGAGCAAGATTTAGTTAAGGAAATAGAGCGGATTACCCAGGGTAAAAAATGCCACGTGGTTTACGACTCCGTAGGAAAAGATACTTTTTATAAAAGCATAGATTGTCTGGCCCCTTTAGGTTATCTAGTGCTATTTGGACAATCAAGTGGCAAGGTAGAACCTTTTGATCCTGCTATTTTAAATCAAAAAGGTTCACTATTTCTCACACGTCCTACCTTATTTCATTATATAGCCGGTCGCTTGCAACTTCAGCAGCGAGCTGATGATATATTCAACTGGATAAAAGAGGGTGCATTAAATGTGCGTGTAGATCGGGAAATACCTCTTTCTAATGCAAAAGAAGCACATGATTTACTTGAACAAAGAAAAACAATGGGTAAATTACTTTTAATTCCTTAAAATTGAATCATCTTATTCGAGTAACTTTACTAATTACTAACTGCTAAAAAAATGAAGAAGAAATTTTATACTGGTATTATTTATTATAGTGGGCTTTGCAATGAGTTGTGAAACAAACAAAAAAGATTATGTAAGACACGTGGTAGTTTTCAAATATAAACCTGAAGCTACAGAATGTCAGATTAACGAAATTACCGATGCTTTTCGGGGTTTAAAAGATAAAATTCCGGGTATTATAGCTTTTGAAACAGGAATAAATAATAGTCAGCAATTCCTCTTGTTCGGGACTTCCCAATACTGTCACTTCTGCTATTTCTTTGCCATGCAGCTTTTGATCTTCATCTAAAAAACCAAAAAGCTCGATATCATTGGTAATCCACTATTTTTAGCTGCAAAAAAA
>CAZQEZ010000224.1:0-5812 GCA_964592475.1 uncultured Roseivirgaceae bacterium | reverse complement strand
TTAAGACGTTCATCTTGAAAGTCTTTACCATAATTACTTCTATTTATATATTCATTACAATAATCGGTTTTAGTTTTTTTGCCGGCTTGAGCAAATACATCAAAAAGACATGACAATAAAATAGCAGTAAGCAGGAGATATTTTATTTATTTCGATTTAGCATAACGTGATTTTAGCATAGCTTTTTTCTGCATTTTTTTATAAAAATATATAGCTATGCCAATTACAACTATAGATATTAATTGAGAATGAGAAAGAATTCCATCAAAAACAAACCCTCTCACTTCATCGCCACGAAAGATCTCGATTATCGATCGACCAACAGCATAAAGCATGATATACACCAAAAAAAGCTGTCCGGCAAATTGTTTTCTGTTTCTAATAATTGAAATTACCGCAAAAATGACCAACAACATAAATATTTCATACAATTGAGTAGGATGCAAAGGCACACCCAAAGGTTGCGCCTTGCTGGCTGCATTAGTAAATGTGACCGCCAGCATACTATCGGTTGGTAATCCATAGCAGCATCCAGCCATAAAACAACCCATTCTGCCAAACATATGAACTATTACAGCTACACCAGCCATTACATCCAGCATAGCCATTACAGGCATTTTGTTCTTTTTAAAAAACCAAAGCATTACCGGCACAGCAAAAATTAATGAACCATAAAAAACAAATCCACTGCCCGACAATTTAAACATGTTGGCAGGAGTGCCAAAATAATAATCGGGTTTTTCGAAAAAGTAAAAAAACCTGCCTCCAATAAAAGCAGCAACAAAAACATAAATAAAAAGATCAATAACTTTGGTTTGATCTAAATTCAATTTTCCCATCTGCCAACGTGTGTAAAGCAAGGCGGCAATTACACCTAAAGCAATCATAGTACCATAACCCTGTACCGTTATTTGATCAGGAAAAATCCCTTGCAACCACTCGGGTATATGAATATGAAAGAATTCGGGATTCATACTTTAATAATTGTTAAAAAAATCACTCCACTTAGACTGCTTTATCACGAATACAACTTGACCAGTTAATACTTCTTGATAAGGCATAGGTATTTGTTCAATTTTGGTAGTAAAACTCATTTTATAAAATAAAGTACCCGAACTACTCATTAAAGTAATGTGTACAGGCACTTCTTTCTGTTCGCCAGCAATTTGAAGTTTACCTTCCACTACAAAATTTTCTGGCTCTTTAAAATTTTTGAGATTTGAAGCTTCTTCTATAATAAAACTTAATTTGAATATAAATTCTTCACTGTCCTTCAATACCATTTCGGCCATTTTTGTATCGCTCAAACCCTGTGCACTAATTTGATCTAACGGCAACCAAAATTCAAACAAACCTCTATCGTCATAAAATCGAGTACGCAACTTTTCTGCATGGTAAATGTAATCCTGGGAATTCCCTTCTAAATAAATAAATATATTTTTTGAAGGATCTAATACTTGTGCCGGCAACCAGGCACTTATCGTCATCAAGGAAATTAAAATTAATATTGATCTCATCATATAATAGCAATTATTGGATTAAACGAACTGAAATAGGATACCTGTATAATTTATTTTTGTCTACCACGATAGCTGCTAAAACAACAAAGATCAATTGAAATAAAATAGCTACAGGTAATAATACAAAACCAATAAGTACAAGAATCATTATTGCAGAGATGATTATTAAAATAGTACAGGTGATCTGAAAATTCAGTGATTCTTTGGCTTGATCCGCAATTACTTCCGACTCATCTTTTTTAGATAAATAAATAACCAGTGGTACAATTATATTTCCAAAAGGTACTACATACCCAATCAATGCTCCTAAATGGCTAGCCAGAGCCCATTGTTTTTCGCTACTTGTTTTATACATTATATTTAAAATTTTATGATTTGTAAAAATACAAAATTGATCCCAAATGTAGGTTAAAACAATGAAATATAAGCACGTAAAGCATTTATAGTGCAAATGTATTCTAGGTAATTGGGGGCACATGATTCGTTCTCTAATAAAATCATTAGAAATATTTTGCATCTTGTCAAATCAAAACTAGATTTGATAATTTGATACACTCTAATAAAATAATTAATTATGAAAAAAATATATAAAAACCCAGGAATTATACTTTTTGCTTTTGTAGCTATCTTAGCTGCTTGTGAGCCACCACAGCAGGTAGAAGAGGAGCAAAAATCTCCTCCAAATATTTTATTTATTATGTCTGATGACCACGCTTATCAGGCAATAAGTGCATATCAAGACCATTTGATCGAAACTCCTAATATTGATCGATTGGCCAGCGAGGGTATGATGTTTACCAATGCTTGTGTCACTAATTCTATTTGTGCCCCCTCCCGAGCCGTAATTCTTACCGGTAAGCATAGTCATATCAATGGAAAGATCGATAACAAATTTCCTTTTGACACCACCAATGTTACCTTCCCTCAGCTACTACACAGCGCAGGCTATCAAACTGCCATGTTTGGTAAATTACATTTTGGCACTAATCCCAAAGGTTTTGATCAGTTCAAAATTTTGCCTGGTCAGGGTCATTATTACAACCCTGACTTTATCACAAAACATGAAGGAAATATTAAGCTGGAAGGATATACAACCGATATCATTACAGACATGACGCTTGATTGGCTTAAAGAGGAAAGAAAGGAGAATCAACCTTTCTTTCTGATGTATTTGCACAAAGCCCCCCACCGTGAATGGCTGCCCTCGGAGAAACATTACAAAGAGTTTATCAATAAGAAATTTCCTGAACCGGCCACCTTATTCGATGATTATGAAAATAGAGGCACTGCAGCCAAAACCGCTGAAATGAACCTTTTGAAGCACATGAATTGGGGTGGTGATTCAAAAATACCTCCACAGGTGATGGATGAATTAGGAATTCCTGAAACCAGTAATTGGGATAAAGAAGCTTTTAACAGAACCGTAGGTAGAATGACAGAAGAACAACGTGCCTCCTGGGATGCAGTTTATGAGCCCATGATAAAAGAGTTTAAAGAAAATTTCCCTGAAATGGATTCCACGGCATTATTAAAATGGCGTTATCAGCGCTATATGCAAGATTACCTGGCCAGCATAGCCGCGGTTGATGAAGGTGTGGGCGAGGTGCTGGATTACCTGGATGAAAGTGGGCTGGCAGAAAATACAATTGTAGTGTACACCTCTGACCAGGGATTTTACCTGGGAGAGCATGGCTGGTTTGACAAGCGTTTTATTTACGATGAATCATTCAAAACTCCCTTATTGGTACGCTGGCCTGGGGTTACGGAGCCTGGTACGGTAACCACACAAATGGTGCAGAACCTAGACTTTGCCCAAACGTTTTTGGATGCAGCCGGACTGCAACAACCGGAAGACATGCAGGGAGAAAGTCTTGTGCCTTTATTACGAGGAGAAACCGAAGATTTTCGTGACGCTGTTTATTACCACTACTACGAATACCCGGCGGTGCATATGGTGAAGAGACATTACGGCATAGTAAATGAAGACTATAAACTGGCTCATTTTTACTACGATGTAGATGAGTGGGAATTATACGATCGTAAAAAGGACCCCATGGAATTGACTAACGTTTATGAGGATCCAAATTATGCAGAAATTAGAACAGCGTTGCATAGAGAGCTGGAGGATTTAAGAGTAAAATACAACGATTCGGATTCGCTGAATCAACACTATATTGACATGTATAAGGAAAAAGGTATAATCCAATAAGTATTTGAAAAATTCATTTGAGGACTATCTTGGTAATTGAGCCAACGATAGTCCTTTTGCTTAGATTAGCTAGATTATTTAATTAGGCAATATCTAACACATTCAAGACTTGCATTTATTCTTCTTCTTTTTCCAGCAATTTTTTAATTTTACTTAATTTTCCAAACATTACCATGATATCCCCTTCCTGAAGTACAGTTTCAGCATTAGCTATTTCTTTTAAATCACGATTTTTAGTAGATTTGCTGTTGTTACCGTTCAAACTTTCACCACTGAGGATCGCAAGTATTACAACTGCATATTTTTTTTTAAGACCCAGGTCAATCAATTTTTTTCCTTGAAAATGGGGTGGTACAAGAGCTTCAATTAAGCTATACTCTTCAGTAACGGTGAAAGAATCTACTACTCCTTTTAAAACAAGCTGATTTGCCAGTTTACCCGCTGCTTCGACTTCGGGATGAATAATTTCGTCAATTCTCATTGCTTCCAGCACCATATTGTGCACCTCCGATTCGGCTCGTACTACAATTCTTTTCACCTTTTTTTTCTTCATCACTGCAGTGGTCAGGATGGAGGCACCTTCGTCTTTTCCAATGCTAATCACAATAATATCCGCTTCTGCCAAAGGTAAGTTATTAATCGCGTGCGGATCAGTACTATCAAGACAAATTACATGGGAGAGAAATTCTTTCAGCTTGTTTACCCTTTCCATCAGCTTATCTACTCCAATTACTTCGTGCCCCATATCAGTAAGCTTCATTGCTATTGAACTGCCAAAACTGCCAATGCCTATTACGATTATTTTCATACTTAATTAATTAAAATGTGTTCTTCAGAATATCTGTACCGGTAAGTGTTAATTTTTCTAAAAACAGAAGTTAGAATAGTAAGTATACCAATTCGTCCAACAAACATCAAAAGTATGATAACAATTTTACCAGGTAAACTTAAAGAAGCAGTTATGCCCAGACTTAACCCTACGGTGCTAAAAGCTGAAAAGCTTTCGAAAGCAATATCCACCAGGTTTTTATTTTTTTCAAATAATCATTTCAACGTTTTTTATTATTTAAGTTTATTTATAAAAAAAACCTGATAAAGTTTAAAATAATCCGTCTGGAAAAATAATTTTAATTTTTTTTATAAAAAATTTGGAAAATAAATTGGGGGGGGTAACTTTAACAAGAATATGGCCATAATCTATTCTAAATAAGGTATTTAGAATAATGTTAAACAAAAAAAATTAATTAAAAATGAATTACATTAAAAACCAGATAACCTTCATAAGGTTATTCTTATTTTTTGCTGTCACCTTTCTTTTATATTCTTGTAATGAGGAAAATATAATTGAATCTCCGGAAAATTCTTTGCATGTTGAAACTTCTTATATTAGTTTCGATACTAAAGAAGATTATGCTAACGTTTTTAAAGACAGAAGTATTTTGTCTTCAAAATCTACTCAATCCAATTTTAAATCTTTGAAAATGGCTATTGAAGAATTTCAAACTGACCCAAGTGCCAGGCAATTAGATAACCCATCGGATACTTTGTATGAAGATTATGGACTTTTACCGGAAATCTTGAATGAAGATAAGGTTGTGAAGATTGGAGAACATTTGATTAAGGTAGACCTGCATAGTGAAACGGTAGCAGTATTACCTGTCAGCTTTGAAGATCAGTATGACGACCTGGTAAAAAATAATTTTGATAATGAAAATATCATGTTATTCAGTACTGAGGATGAAGTGCTTACATTATTGGCTGATGGCTCAAAAGGCACTATAAATGCAAGATCTTTAGATTGCGATGATCCTGTTGCAAAAAGAGATAAAGATTATGATTATCCATCAAATAAGAAAAGGAGAAGGTTAAAGGCAAAAGTTGTCTATCAACAAGCTGGAATATATTTTACCTTGTTAGCTAAAGGAAAAACTCAACGAAAACGTTTTGGTGTTTGGTTCCGACATTACGATGGCTGGGTTAGATTAAACTACGATTATGGATTTGATATTCGTTGTGGTAATTCAGAATATAATTTCTTTAACCCAACAATAAATAGTAGTCAAGGTAAAGCCTCAGTAAGACC
>CAZQEZ010000223.1:0-5859 GCA_964592475.1 uncultured Roseivirgaceae bacterium | reverse complement strand
TTATGTAGATAAGATTGTGAAGATAATACAATAACAAACTATAAAGTTAAAATTCAACTATCCACACAATTCCACATAGAACAAAAAAAATAATAAAAAGTAGTAATTTAGCCAATCAAAATAATTTCAAAAGAAATATGATCTTGTTGCTAATTGCCAATGCGCCTTTAGATGGAGGCCCCGTATACGCTGAAACCAATTTAGATGCAATCATTGCTGAGCCCTGGAATGCGCTATCTTCATTGTTTTACTTGATTCCCGCGATTTATTGGTTCATGAAGTTGAAAGGCAAGTACGGAAGTTATCCTTTTCTTACTTTTAGTATTCCATTATTATTACTGGGTGGTATTGGAAGTACATTATATCATACTTTTCGCTCCTCTCAATTATTATTATTAATGGATGTATTGCCGATTGCTATACTTACGTTGGCGGTGAGCATATTCTTTTGGACTAAAGTATTTGATCACTGGTGGAAAGCTATTTTTGGAGTTATCATTCCTGTGTATATTCTTCAGTTGCTGATCAATCGCTTTATTCAGCCTCCTTTATCGATCAATATTAGCTATTTTATTATTGGTCTTAATATTTTTATTCCGCTCCTGATTATTTTAAGAAGAACAGACTACGAAAAAGCTGGTATCGTCTACTTAGCCATATTGTTTTTTCTAGTGGGCTTAGCTTTTCGAGAGCTTGATACTTATATGGCTAAATTTATACCTATGGGTACTCATTTTCTCTGGCATGCTTTTACGGCGATTGGTGCTTTTTTTATAGGTGATTACATTTATTTTTATAGGAGCTATATAATTACGAAAAAACAGGAAACTAAACGCTCCGCTTAAAAACAAGATATTATTTTTATTATTTTTGTAAATGACTATTGCAGTAACTAAAATTAAGATATTTTTTGCCCATTGGCTTTATAAGCTCGTAAAGCTATTTTTTCGCCAGGATCAAAGGCAGATAAACCGCAAAGGAATTAACTATTCCATAGATTTGAGAGAGGGGCTTGATCTTTCACTGTTTTTGTTTGGTAATTTTCAATCACATGTTTCTGATAATCCTTTACTACATGTAGATAATGATGCTACAATATATGATGTAGGAGCTAATTTTGGACTAATGTCGCTAAAATATGCCGACCGATTAGGAGATAATGGAAAGGTTTATGCATTTGAGCCCACGGATTATGCTTTTGCAAAGTTGGAGCGCAATCTAGAGCTCAATCCCGTTCTGGCAAAAAAAATTCTTTTGCAGAAGACTTTTCTATCTGATCATTCACAAATCAACTATCAGGAAAAAGTATATTCAAGTTGGCGAATTGACTCTATTAAAGATGCTGATAATCGGCATCCTGTTCATATGGGAAAGGAACAACCATCGCAAGGAATTGGAACTACCACTTTAGATAGCTTTAGCCAGGAGAACCAGGTAAAAAATCTACAATTGATTAAAATTGATACTGACGGACACGAGCATAAAATACTGGCTGGGGCAAAAGAAACTATAAAAAATTATCGTCCTAAAATAATTTTTGAAATAGGACTATACATTATGGAAGAAAAGGGAATTTCATTTCAGTTTTATCATGATTTTTTTTCATACTTTAACTACCAGCTCATTAATGCCCAAAATAATAAAAAGATCACACAATCTAATTATAAAAGACAAATCCCTAGTCAAGGCACAACGGATATTATAGCACTACCTATCTGAACTTTATTTTACGGGCAGCATAGGCAACCATTTTCAACAACAAAAATCCGTGACTAAATCGAGAGATGTTAGTAGTTCCGTACACCCGTTCACGATATCTTATCGGTAGATCTATAATCTTTAAATTAAGTTTGTAAGCGCCGAATATTAAATCGAAGTCTCCAAATGGGTCAAAATCACCAAAAAAAGATCGGTTTTTTAGCAGCTTTAAATAATCATGTTTGAAGATGACTTTTGTTCCGCAAAGAGTGTCTTTGATAGGTTGTTCGAGCATCCAGCTAAACATAATGCTGAAAAATTTATTGCCAAGTTGGTTTAAAAAACGCATCGCTCCTTTTTCCATAGGGTAAACTAATCTGGAGCCATTGATAAAATCTCCTTTGCCGGAAGCTAGTGCTTCATAAAATAACTTAAGGTCTTCAGGCGGTACGGTCAGGTCTGCATCAAGAATCATTAAAATATCGCCGGTGGCAATATCAAAACCAAGCCTAACCGCGTCACCTTTGCCTTTTCCTTTTTGCTGATCAATTTTGATTTCTCTGTCGCTGTATTTTTCTTTTATTTCTTGTATCCTTTTCCATGTATCGTCTTTCGATCCACCTTCTATAAAAATTATTTCCTGTCTGCTACCAAATGCAGGCATTCGAATTATTGCATCTTCTATATTGCCTTGTTCATTTCTAGCAGGTATTACAATACTCACGCTACATTGCTTTTTCTCTTCTTTTTCAAGCAGGCGGGCAAATACAAATTGGTTGAGACACAAGTTATTGAAAATGGGTAGCCGTCCAATAAACTTATTGATGAAACTGGAAACTAACGGGATATACATGGGTAGCAAAATCCGGCGGGTATAACGGTAAGATTCAAATCCCGCGATAAATAAAAGATTGGTAATATCAGTTTTCGATAACCAGTTTTGCCGTGGGCTTTTCTTTTTTAAACCAATATTTTCTGCAAAATTTAAAAAAGGCTCCCAAAAGTAATTATAAGTATTGAGAATTATTTTGGTGTTGTCATGACAAATATTTCTCATTGAATTCAATACATTGAGCACATTGTCAAGGTAACCAACTACATTGGAAAGAACTATTACATCATATTTTTCGTCAATATATAAATTTTCGGCATTCATTACCCTAAAATCCAAATCGGGATGCTTCTGCTTTGCCTCTCTTATCATTGCCGGGCTTAGGTCAATGCCGGTTTTCTTAGTTCCTTTTAATTGACTAAGGGTATCTCCATTTCCACAGCCTATCTCAATTACACTTTGTTCTTCATGGATAAAGTAATTACAATAATGAACTATATCTTTCCAATAATAATTAAACCTTTTTCGATACTTGCTATAGGTAGGAGCTAACTTTTCAAAATGATTTAATATTTCTACTGTTCTGCTATTCACTTTCTCTCTTCTTTATTTCAACTCAAATAAATACGCGGGTTCTTCTTCCCCTATTTTATGAATTGCTTGTAATTTTTCCGGATACTTTTGTCTTACCAGTCCTAAATATTTTCTAATAGTGGTGATTACTCTGCCGGTATTTTGCTCAGGTACCAAACGCAAACTGGCAACAATTACATGCGTTACTCCCGCATCCTTTAATTTTTGATAAAGCACCTCCGGGTCATTGCTTTCCACCCGATATATTCCGTAAAACTTATGACCTCCGGCGTAAATAAATGCAATTCCCGGTTTACGTACTGCCGTTAAAGAACCTTCAGGCAAATTATTTGCAGAATATTGACACATTTCAATATAATGTTGCCAATCGGGTGAAAAGGATTGCAGGCGGTTGCCATCGATGTAAGACATTATTTGATCTACTTTGTTGGGCAGTTTTCCTAAAGTTTTTATTGAGCCTGCAACTAGCAAAATACTCACTAATATCATGCTTATTGTTTTTGCATTGCCAATCTTGTATTTAGATAAATATCCATAAATAGTATGTAATAAAAACACTATGGCAAGCGGGGCAAATGGTACAATTAATCTTTCTTGGTTCCATAGGGCTTGAAGTACTATAAAAGTAGCTCCTAAAATGATTAACAGGTACATACCCAGAAAAAACTCGGTACGACTGTTACGATAGAAGAAGTACATGCCAGCAAAAAATAGAACGAAAGTAAAAAAGGTTAGAAAAGTGTAGTTGGGAAGCACATATTTATCAGCCCTTAACCCCAAAAATTTATAAAACTGCTGTGAAATGTATTGATTGCTATTGGTGAAAAACCTAGTGAGGAAACCACTGATATCCTCTTTTCCTTGAGAAGGGTCGTAAGGGTTTTGTAATAACAATGAACTTCCTTGTGAGCTCATTTGTAAACCCTCTGAAGTAAATATAAATTGCTTAGTAGCTTGATAAGCAAGGAAAAGCAAAAAGAATGCTCCTAAAGTGAGCATAGCGGCTTTGAATTTTTTATAAAACGAAAAGAAAAACAAAACAGCGGGCAGGGCTGCAATAGCTACCGTTTTAGTCAAAAATAAAAGAATTAAAAATAAAGCGATAATGATAAACTTCTTGTAATCATTCCATTGATAATCTCTCCAATCATCTAAAATCTTTATTTTAAACAGGTAGATGAAGGCCATTTGCATGAACAAAAAAAAGGCTTCATTGTACGTTTGGCTGGCATAATAAAGTAGAGAAGCATTTATAGCAAAAATAAATAAAGACCCTACCAATAAAAATTTTGGAAGTACGTATTTAAAGGTTTGGTAGAAAAAATACAGAAACCCTAACGTAGCCAATAAGGAGACTACTTTGAGCACAAATAAATTGATGCCAAAAACATAAGTGAAAATAGATATAAAAATGGGATAAAGTGGCCCTTGAAATTCGGGCCATGCTCCTTTATGTATAAAATCATAAGCTCTCTGGATATAGAGTGCGTCATCACCACCTGTGCTCACGTTAGCATCAAAAAAAAGAAACCCCAATACAGTAGTTAATACCAGACTTAAAGCTAAAATTTGCTTTTGCTTTTTAGATGTTTTTAATTCAGCATCTTGATTAATAGAAGTTGTTGTTTTGTTTTTGCTACTCATCGCTTTAGTTGAATAAAAGTGAGGGGGTAAAATTACAATAAAATTTGCAAGCTTATCAAAGCGGACTTTTAATAATTTTCAAAGCCTTTAGGAATGATTGACTGTACCATTAATATGATTGGGTAGCTCTATTAAAAATTTGGTTCCTTTTTGCTCTTCTGATTGCATACTGATGGAACCTTTCATTTTTTCAACCACGTTTTTAACTATGTAAAGCCCCAGGCCACTACCTTCACTACTTTCTGAGGCCCTGTAGAACATATCAAACACGTTGTCTTGTTTAGATTGGGATATCCCAATACCATTATCTTCAATGTTGATTTTGGTTTTATCCTTATCTACATTGGCCGAAATTTTTATAAAAGATTGATCTCTGTGAAAGCTTCGGTACTTGATTGAATTGGATAATAAGTTGCTTAAAATTATTTTTAAGCGGGTAACATCTGTTATAAATGGAACTGATTGATTGATTTCTTGATCAATTTTTAAACCTTCAAAACCTTTCATGTGAGAAAAGTCAGAAAGCGTATCATTTATTTCATTGCCCAGGTCTGTTTCTTCGTAAGTGTTCTCTATCCTGTTATTTCTGGAAAGCATAAGCAAATCGTTTACTAATTTTTCTAAACGATATATGCTTTTCTCCATCATATTCATGCAGTTTTCACGTCCTTTTGCATCATTTTCTTTGCGCAAAATATTAATTAGTCCTAGCAATGATTTTAATGGAGAGCGTAAATCGTGAGAGGAATGATAGACAAACTTATCCAATTCGTTGTTTAATTTTTTTAATTCATCAATGCTGTTTTGATTTTCGGTAATGTCAAGCATTGACAATTCTAAAATGCCCTCATCGGAAATAAAATTGCCATTGATAAGGTACCAAACATCTTTTTTATGTCGTACTATTTTTAATTCAAGTTTTTCAATAAAACCATGCAGGGAAAGTAGTTTGATAAATTGCTTTTTGTCATCCGAGGTAAATAATTTATCAAAAATATTGTAATGCTCCTCTGGATTACCTTCCAGAATTTTCCACCGCTTCGAGGAGAGGACACGGATCGGAGTAGCGTGCGGCGTTCTAGATAGCTAGA
>CAZQEZ010000222.1:0-5897 GCA_964592475.1 uncultured Roseivirgaceae bacterium | reverse complement strand
TAAACATTTATTTGGTATTTCGGGTGGAGTGAAATAGCAGAAATCTTAACTTTAACCCAACTAAAACATTTAATTAATTATGTAGTATTATTTAGATAAAGATTGTGAAAATAATACAATAACAAACAATAAGTTGAAATTCAACTATCCACACAATTTCACATAGAACCCTTTTTCACTTACTCCATTTCCAATACTACTACCGATGCTATAGGATTTGGGGCAGTGGATGGTAAAGAAACCTCCAGCGTTTCTTCATATTTATTCATCATTAGCTCTTTTTTATCTACATCTGCCAATAAATAAGCTTTTTTGATAGTAATCGACGGAATCAATAATTTGCCATCTTCAGGCCACTCAAAAATATGTGCATAAATAAATCCATCTTTTTGGGTGAACCGCCCCCATTCCGGCGCTGCAAACGGACTAGCCTGTGCACCATAAATAGACTCACCATTTACCTCCATCCAATCACCCATTGCTTTCAGCCTTTCTACACTGGGTTGTGGGATTAAACCTTCAGCGGTAGGGCCTACGTTGAGCAGGAAATTACCACCTTTTGACACGATGTCAATTAAATTGGTTATCAGAGTTTCGTTAGATTTCCAGTTGTCATCGAAGCTTTTATAGCCCCAGGTATCGTTCATGGTCATACACGATTCCCAATCAACACCAGGCATACCAGTATCGGGGATTTCCTGTTCCGGAGTACCAAAGTCACCGGCAAAATCTCCCTCTGCATCCAGTCCTTCCATGCCTTTCCTACCTTTATCTACCCGGTTGTTGATAATAATGTCTGGCTGCAAATTGCGTACATAATTATATACTTCTTTGCCCATCTCACTGGTGTAAGCCGGTACCCATTCACCATCAAACCACATTACGCCAATGTCTCCATATTCTGTCAATAATTCCTTCAGTTGAGGTTTCATGTATTCATCAATGTATTTTTGAAAGTTGGGATTAACATTTTCGCTGTCACGGCCCTGGTTATAATTTGGTTCCCACATGGCCTGCGCATCCGGGTGATGCCAGTCCATGATACTGTGGTAGAAGCAAAGCTTGATTCCTTCTTCCCGGCAGGCATCGGCTAGCTGCTTCAGCAGGTCTTTTTCATAAGGAGTGGCATCTACCACATCCCAATCGGTAACTTTCGAATCCCAGAGGGCAAAGCCATCGTGATGCTTAGAAGTAATCACGATGTACTTCATTCCGGCATCTTTGGCAATACGAACCCACTCTTGTGCATCGTACTTGGTTGGATTAAACTTTTTAGCGAACTGCTCATATTCATCTATAGGAATATTCAGGCTGTTCATGATCCATTCGCCTATACCTTCTACTTGATCGCCTTTGTATTCACCGGCGGGTACTGCATAAAGGCCCCAGTGGATAAACATACCGAAGCGGGCATCTTTCCACCACTCCATGCGGGCTTCTTTTTCAGCCTCAGTTTCGTCGAGGTAGTTTTTAGGATCTTCAAGGGATGCTTTTGTATCCTGTTGTTTTTTTTGCTGGCATGCTGTTATCAGCATGAATGCAGCAATAGTAATTGATAATAATCTCCACATAATTTTTAGATTTTATGAAATTCATGAATGAGGAACTAATATAGTGTTAGTTTTTGATACTTAAATACTAAAACTGAAAATTTTCTTTTTAGAGTTAGTAAACCATTGAAAATATCCATAGATAAGCTGGAAGCTTAAGGCTAAAATTCCATTTCAACATAAAATCCCCGGTATTTAAATTAACAGTTGTAAATACATCTCTAATTTTAAAATTGAGGCACTGATGGCTGAAATCACCACCCCATGGGTAAATTAAATGTCCTATTTCCTATACAGATTACCAAGGAATACTAATTTTGCTCAAAAAGAGCCTATGCTGAAAGCTGTAATATTTGATTTTGATGGCGTAATCGTCAATAGTGAGCCGCTGCACTACCAGGTAGAAAAAGAAATGTTTCTGGAAAAGGGAATTGATATTTCTTACCAGGAGTATTGTGAATATGCCGGCATTTCAGAAGCAGAGACCTACCAGTTGCTCGCGAAAAAATATGGCGTGGCATTAGACGCAAATATTATGTTGCCGGATAAAATCGAACGTTTTATAAAAATGCTTGATTCGCTGGATGATTTACCGGTAATTGAAGGTGTAAAAGAATTGATTAAAGATTTGCATAAGCACATTATAAAATTGTGCGTGGCCACTTCCGGCACTTACCAGATAGCAGAGGCAATTTTGAAAAAGCTGGAATTGTGGCGTTACTTTGAATTTGTTATTGCGGGCAATCAGCTGGAAAAGGCAAAACCGGATCCTGAAATTTTTAACAGGTGCAGAGACAGACTTGGTTTTGACAACACTGAATGCCTGATAATTGAAGATTCAATCAACGGCATAAGAGGTGGGATAGCCGCTAATATTCCGGTAATTGCCTTAAATTATAAAAAGGAATTAACGGATAGAAAAGTGGTGAATGTAAACAACTTAAATCTCCTAAACTTTGAAATACTGAAAGAGCAACTAGATTTTTTAACATAACAAAAAATTAAGTATATTAGAATGACTTATAAACATTTATTACAGCTACCTTTTAAAATAGTATAGAACTTATTTTTTAAACTAGAAAAGGAGGATGTAAAATGAAAGTTAAGCCATTTTACAAGAACAGGAGAGATGCTGCAAGTAAGCTAATAAGACTTTTAAATAAATATAGGGGAACAGATTCAATTATTTTATCAATACCCAATGGCGGTATACCTATAGGGAAAATACTTTCAGAAGAATTAAATTTACCTATATATTTTGCGCAAATTAAAAAAATAAAACATCCGGATTCAAATGAAATAAATATTGGTGCATTATCTATCAACCATATTGTAATTGATCAGGATATGGAAATAGAAAAGGGTAAAGTATCAAAGCAAATCGAAAAATTAAGAAACAAATTAATTGAGGAGTTGAGTAGTAACAATATACTCAACAACCAACCATCGCTTCAACAAAAAACTATTATACTAACTGATGACGGCATAACAACAGGAAGTACCATGCTGGCAACTTTGCAACTGTTGCAAAAGGAAAATCCCGCCAAAAAAGTACTTGCGGTTCCAGTAGCCACCTACCGATCATTACGTAAACTTCACAATTATGTAGATGAGATTGTATGCCTGCATATGCCGGAAACAGTTGATAATATAGCTGGCTATTATGAAAATTTCGATAATTTATCTGATAAAGATTTTACAACAGTTATTAAGCAAACCTGATTACTCCCGTTGTTCAATAGTGCATTGATAACAAGTGCCGGGTTTGTGCTGTTAGGTTTATAAAGATTTTTTAAGATTATGGGATTTGCAGAAGTTATTTTTTCATTAATTATTGCTATTATTATTACTGTCGTTTTTGCCCTTGGGTTTAAAAACAAAGGCCCATGGGGTACAATATGGGCTTTTTTCTTAATTATTTTTCTGGCAGTTTGGGCAGCAAGTTTATGGCTTACGCCTCAAGGTCCATTTGTAATTGGTGTAGCCTGGATACCGATTGCATTTTTCGGAGTTTTAATTGCTCTTATTGTTTCAGCAGCAGTACCACCAAGCAATAGAGAGACGATACAACATAATCGAAAAATGAATCCTGAAATTAAAGAATCAGGTAATTTTTCCACATTCAATATTTATTTCTGGTTATTAATGGTATTACTAGTAATTGCTGTAGTAATTGGCTATTATTTAGCATAATAAAATAATTTTTATGGATAGGATATTTAGTGAAACTTTAAACTGGTATGGAATACTGTTTTCAGTTGTTATTGCGGTAGGTATAACAGTTATTTATTGGTTTGTTCTTAAAAATAAAGGGCCTTGGGCTCGCTTTATGCCTTTTTTCTTTGTAATATTTTTAGGCATATGGGCAGCCAGCTTTTGGCTGCATCCATTCGGACCTGCTATAGAAGGTGTAGCATGGGTGCCCATGTTATTTATAGGTATATTAGTATCTCTTTTGCTTTCAGCTGCATTACCAAGTAAAAAAAGAAAAAAAGCCACTGAAAATCACACTAAGGCTCCTGACCAATCCAAAGGTGCGCTTTACGCTTTCTTATGGTTGCTAGTGGTTATTTTAATAATTCCTATATTGATCGCAGTTTTTTCTTGAATTAAAATTAATTAATATGATTTTTAAAAATATAAGTCTGATAATATTCTTTGTTTTCGCATCATTGAGCATTTGTAATGCGCAAGATAATTTAATCGACGATCAGGATATAAGTCAGACGATTATAAATAAACTACAAAATGCTCAGGAAATTGATGTCAGCAAAATGGAAGTTATCACTAATCAGGGTATTGTCCGAATAAAGGGCATTGCTAATAATTTACTGGCTGTTATGCATGCAGAAGATATTGCTTCAGCAGTAACTGGAGTAAGAGGAGTAGTAAATTTACTTGAGGTAAAGCAAAAGCTAGTGAGTGATGAGAAAATTGCAGAAAGAATTAAAAATCGCCTTAAGCAAAAATATGCGCCAACTATTGAAAATCTTCGTGTAAAAGTGGCAGGTGGTAAAGTGCAAATATCAGGAGTTGCTCATTCCTGGCAAGAAGCAAACCTTGCAGGCAAAGTAACTGCAGGTATTTATGGTGTTACCAGCCTTGATAATAATATCTCATTTGTATCAAAAAATAACAGGGTCGATGAAAAGATAGCAGCGGAAATTGAAAAATTTTTATTAATGAATGCACGAATAGATGGGGATTTGATTGAGGTTGCAGTAAAAGATGGAGAGGTGAAATTATCGGGTACGGTAGGGAGTGCCTGGGAGAAAAATTATGCTCAAAAAATAGCTTGGGTTTCAGGTGTGGAGAATGTAAAGTCTGCTAATCTTAATGTAGAAAAATGGGCTCGCGATGAAGCGTTTCGCGAAGAAAAATATAGTAGTATTTCTATGGACAAAACCCGGCAGGCAATTTTAGATGCTTTTTTATATGATCCTCGAGTTTCAAGTTTTAATATTAGTGTTGAAGTAGAAAACGGGATAGCTAATTTATCAGGTGAAGTTGAAAATTTAGAGGCTAAACGAGCAGCTGAAGAAACCGCAAAAAATATTGTAGGTATTTGGCAAGTAAAAAATCAGATTGATGTAACCACATCTGAACAAGTACCTGATTCTGTAATTAGTAAAAGTTTAGAAGATGCTTATCAATGGGATCCTTATTTAAATGAAAATTTAATTGATATTACTGTTTATGATGATACTGTATATTTAGATGGAGCTGTAGATAACTATTATGAAAAAAGACTGGCTGAAGATATTGCTGGCACCTTAGCAGGGGTAGAAAACGTAAGAAATCGATTAACAGTAGATGATGATTATCCAATTGGCTACTATGGTGGTTGGATAACGGACGATAATTCTGCAATCCCCGTTGAATCTCCAAAATCTGATGAGGAAATTAAAGAAGATATACAAGAGCAATTCATTTGGTCGCCTTTTGTAAATGTAGATGAAGTTATAGTGAATGTAAACAATGGCCAGGCAACGCTTAGCGGAACAGTAGAAACTTATGAAGAATACCGTTATGCCGAAAAAAATGCCTACGAGGCAGGTGCTGTATTTGTTGATAACAATCTTGATGTATCAATTGATATTCCTGAAAACTAAACTATTCAAAATATTAAAGTTAAGATTTCTGCTATTTCACTCCACCCGAAATACCAAATAAATGTTTATTCGTTTATTCGTTTATGTGTTTACCCGAAATACCCAAATACCCAAATAATGTTGATTTGTTGATTCGTTTATGTGTTTATTTGCTTTTGTTTTGACCCGAAATACCCAAATACCCGAAATAACCAAATACCCAAATACCCAAATAATGGTCCGCTGGCGGACAGGG
>CAZQEZ010000221.1:0-5937 GCA_964592475.1 uncultured Roseivirgaceae bacterium | reverse complement strand
AGGGGATTTTAAGGAATTTTATTTTAATTTTTAGGGTGCGAAACTTCAGTAATTATTAAGCACATCAGACATTTTTACGGGATTATGAGATCGAAAAATGAGAAAGCAAAGCTCCTATTTCATTTTAATAAATGTCATTGAATTTCCGGGCGAGGTGCCTTTAGTGCCTAAAAAATATTCACCAAGTTTAACATAGGTGCCAGCTGGCGCACCTGGTATTGAGCATCTTGCCATCTTCATATTGGAAGTCAATATAATGACGATCGAAAATCATACCATTTCCATTTCCAGGATAAGGAATTTCTGCCCTGAACGAAAGCCGGGAGGAGTGGCCAAAAGAACAACATAAGCAAGATATATGGCTTTTTTCATCCAAACCAACAAATTTATTTTCTTCTGGCATCACCTGAGTGACAATATCCTATTTTACACCTCCTCTATCAATCGCTTTAATTCTTCTCTGGCTTCCTTAAAAAGTTTATCGGCTTTATTTTTCACTTTCTTCAATTGCCCATCTTCCGAGAGCTTTTGGGGCATATCCTGCAACACATCCTTGATTGTGATAACATGATTGTGCAACTGAGTCAGACCATACAGCTCCAGGGTCCAGCGAAACTTGTGCTCTCTTGATCGTACTTTTTCATAATCTCGCTGATCAATGGCCTCTAAAATATCCCGGTGTAGTTGTTCTACTTCCTTCAGACTTTTTTGCAGAAAATGTTTAATATTAGCCTTATCGTTGTGCATCATTGCAAATACCTTCTGCAAGTCAAGCTTACTGTTGGGCACTTCCGTTACTTGAGCTACTCCTTTTTCCTGAGCCTTGGCAGGCATGGACACAGAGGCTGCTGCAATCACGCTTCGTTGCATCACCTCCGTATCTATCGGTTTCACGATTATATCATCGAAAAGACCGTTATCTTTTTCATCTTTTACCTTTTGCGATACATCGGCAGTAAGGGCAATTATAGGCACTTTCTCATAGCCATTTATTTTCCTGATTTGCCGGGTAGCCTCATAGCCATCTATTACTGGCATGCGAATATCCATCAGGATCAGGTCGAAAGACGACTGCCTGGCCAAGTTGATCGCCTCCTCCCCGTTACTGGCCTCTATACACTGCAAGGGCCACCAGTTTTCCAGGAATTGACGGATCATCATACGATTTACATCAGCGTCTTCTACCAGCAGCAGGCGAAAATCATGAAAATCTATTGCTTGCCCGGTTTGCATTAATTCATCTTGTGTGGCTTCTGTTTCACCATTACCCTCCTTTACCGGCAATGTGAAACTAAAACGTGACCCTTTGCCCAATTCACTTACTACTTTTATTTCGCTGCCCATCAATTCCAGGTACTGTTTGCAGAGACTTAACCCAAGGCCGGTTCCACCAAACAAACGGACGGTTGAACTATCGGCCTGGCTAAATACTTCAAAGATATTTTGCAATTTATCCTCACCTATGCCAATACCGGTATCACTTATCTCGAAATAAAGCCAGATTTTACCTGCCTTCACCTGCTCCACTTTTATTTCCAGCTTTACTTTTCCTTCCGGGGTAAATTTAATGGCATTACTCAGCAAGTTATGCAATACCTGCGAGAGTTTCAACTGGTCACTGACAATAAAATCAGGTAACTTTTTATCTAGTTTTGCCTCCAGTTTCACATCTTTCTCTCCGGCGACTATTTGATGTATTTTAATGATCTTGGCTACCAAATCGCGCAGATTGATCTCCTCTGCTTCTACCGAAATTTTTCCAGCCTGTAACTTGCTGAAATCCAGGATATCGTTAATGATCTGACTCAGGTTTTCGGAAGCCACCTTTAAGGTATTCAAATTATCCAACTGTGCATTTTTGGGTTCATTTTTCAATAGCAAATGCGATAGTCCCATGATGGCATTGAGAGGGGTGCGGATTTCATGGCTCATATGGGCCACAAAGTCCTCTTTGGCTTTGGCTGCTTTTTCCGCCATTTCTTTTGCTTCCTGCAGATTAAGCTCATTTCTTTTACGTTCGGTAATGTCTCTTATGCCTAAAAGAATTAATTGTACGTGATCCAACCGTCTGGCATTAACCAGCATGATCCTTTCCCCGATTTGATCAAAATGATGAGTTACTTCATAGTCATTGAAAAATTTATTTTCCGGCAGCACTTCTTCCAGTAATTTTTGCAGGGCAGGTATTCTCCATTGCCCGTTACCCAAATCATAAACCAAGGTACCCATCGTATTTTCCGGATTCACCTGGAAATGAGTGCAAAATTGATTGTTTGCAGATTTAACCGTTAGGTCCGGATGCAATATCAGGAGTGGCTCGTGCAAAGTTTCAATAATAGTTTCGGCATAAATTTTAGCTTGATTTAATTCCTGCTCGGCCTGCTTTCGGATAGTGATATCAGAAGCTGCGCCAAACCATTCTTTAATCTCACCATTCTGGTTGAGCAGTGGTACCGCCCGGGAAGCAGTCCAACCAAGACTTCCATCGGAACGCAGTACGCGGTGTTCAAGTTCAAACACGGATTTATTCCTGATCGAATGCTCTATTACCTGATCCATATGTTCCCGGTCATCGGGATGAATGTATTTTTGACGCCAGTTTTTGTCGGGCTTCACGGTATTTGTAAGAAAATTATACCCTTTTAATTCACACATTTCCTTCCAGTCGGCACTCATACGGTACACCACATCCGAACTGGCATTGACTAATGCTCTAAAATAGGATTCACTTTCCTTCAGATCTTCCTGTGCCTTTTTCAATTTATTTATGTCTACAAAAGTAATCACCACGCCCATGATGCGATCGTCGGCAGTACGATAGGGCAAAAGCCGGGTGAGGTAAAAATTTCCTTGCTCGTCCTCTACCTCACGTTCAATGGGTTGTAGATTTCTAAGCACCTGTAGGGCATCATCGGTAAGTTGGTTATAACCCAACTTATGTGTTTGATCGGAAATAGGCCTGCCTTTATCGGCGGGTCTTACATTGAATAATTCCCCAAGTTTGGGAGTAAAACGCAAAATATTCAAATTTTTGTCCAGGTAAAGGGTGGCAATTTCGGTAGAGGCCTGCAGGTTTTGCAGGTCATCGGATAACTGGCTCATCTCTTCTACCTTGTGCCGGTTTTCCTGGTTTAGCGTGGTCAGCTCCTCATTCAGCGATTGCAGTTCTTCTTTACTGGTTTCCAGTTCTTCCATAGTAGAGCGCAATTCTTCATTGGCTGATTGCAACTCTTCATTGGAAGCTTTCATTTCCTCCTGGGTAGTTTCATATTCTTCCACTATGGCCTGCAGGCTTTGCTGATTTTCATTCAATTCTTTTTCCAGGGCAACTTCTCGCTGCGTGGCACTGTATCCGGTTGAAATTTTATCCTGAGGCAATAGATTTTCATGGCTGAATTCCTCAAATATGACCAGGATAACCTCCTGAAATTCCGTATCTTCAATTAACTGGGCTGAGAGTGACAAGTATTTTTCTTCACCATCTAAATTAATCAGTACAGGTTTAGTACGAGCAAGTTTGTGTTGATCCCGGGCATTGTATATGATGGCTCGTAAATCTATTTGCAGTTCGGGCTTTATCAACTTAAACAGGTTCTTACTTAGTTCGCCCCCGGAAATACTTAAATATCGGCCTGCATTTTCCGATACATGTATTACCTGGTAATCCAGGTTAACCAGCAAACTGGGAAAACCATATCTTTCCACCAGCTTATGATGCAGAATGCCGGGAGAAACTTTTTCCTCCTGTTTTTGCTGACCCGCATATTGGATTACCTTGTGTTGCAGTCGGGGAAAAAACGGCAACTTAGGTTCAGGGCCATTGATGTTTCGCTTTTTATACATAGAAAACTCCTTACTCTCCATTTTAAAAAAGTCGGTATTCTCCAGGGTTTCGGAGGTGCCCAATAATAAAAACCTGTTGGGCTTGAGAGAATAATGGAACAGATCAAAAATATCCTGTTGAATATCTCTTTTCAGGTAAATGAGCAAATTGCGGCAAACCAGCAGATCGATGCGGGAAAATGGCGGATCGGATAAAAGATTGTGAGGTGTGAAGATCACCTGCTCGCGTAGTTCTTTGCGCACCCGGTAGCCACCATCTTCTTTAATAAAAAAACGTTGCAAACGCTCAGGACTGATATCGGTTTTTATATCTCCGGGATAAAACCCTTCACGGCCTTTTTGCAGAGATTTCTCGTGCAAATCGGTGGCAAATACCTGAATGGAAGGCGCCACTTCCAGGAGATTGCAAGCCTCTATCAGTAGTATGGCTAATGAATAAGCTTCCTCGCCGGTAGCACAACCAACCGACCATACTCTTACCTGCTGCCCTGAGTTTTTATTTTCCACCAGGCTGGGAATAATATTTTTTTCCAGGAAATCGAACACCTGGCGGTCGCGAAAAAAGCTGGTCACGTTGATCAGAAATTCATCGGACAGCATACGAACTTCTTCCGGATTTTTACGCAATATATTCAGGTAATCTTCCAGTATTTCGACCTGGTACAATTGCATGCGTCTTTCCAGGCGTCTTATAATAGTAGATAACTTGTAATGGGAAAAATCGCGGTTGGTGCGGGATTTGATTTGCACAAATATTTTATTGACTAGGTTACGTTCTTTCTGCCCGGGTTCCTGACCATTAGTAAATTTGGAAATCTGTGGTTTGGTATTTACAAATTCAAGTATGTGTCGTGGAATTTCTGTTATGGGCACGATCAAATCTATCATGCCGGTGCTAATTGCACTCAGCGGCATACCTTCAAATTCAGCTTCTACAGGATCCTGGGCAATGGTAAGCCCGCCTTTATTCTTAATTTCTTTTATACCTAAAGAACCATCGGAACCGGCTCCCGAAAGAATCACACCAATAGAATGACCATCATGCGTGGCGGCTAAGGTACGAAAAAAATGATCGACAGGAGCGCGTTCACTGCGCTTTTCCTCCAGGTCGCTCAGGCGCAGGTGGGTATCAATGCTATTCAGGTTGGCATTAGGTGGGATCACGTAAACGGTATTAGCTTTAAGCTGCAATGTTTTGGTTACTTGCATCACCGGCATTTTTACACTAGGTTGCAACAGTTCGGCCATCATGCTTTTGTAGTCGGGAGAAAGATGCACCACCACCACGAAGGCCAGCCCGGAATCCTCGGGCACATGTTCAAAAAATTGACGCAAAGCCGCCAGCCCTCCGGAAGAAGCACCAATGCCAACAATGGTTAGTTCAGGGATTTGCTTTTCAGCTTTCTTCTTTTCAGTCTTTTTTTTAGCTTGGCTCATGAATCATGATTAAAAAATAAATATTAGCTTTATATAGTTGATTTAGTTGATGAATATAAGGCTGACTTATAAAGTTAGTTAATTATTTTTAAAATTTAAAGAAAATCAGGTTAACATCTTGCTTTCCAGGCTGTTAAGCGAAAGTGGTTTTTGCAGTATGTCTACTACAACTGGGAGGGCCAACGCTTGTTTTTTACGGTGGGTGTCTATAGAAGAGGTCAGCATGAAAACGCGTGTATCCGGGAATTTTACTGCAAAATTATCCTGAAAAAATTTAGCAATTTCCACGCCATCGCTTTCATTCAGGTTTAAATCAATCAGGATAATGTCGGGGAATTCTTCGGGTTTACTACCTGCTTCTTCCATATATTTTATTGCTTCTGTCTCACAAGTGGCAGTTTTCAGACGTTTGAGCAGGTTCGATTTGGTAAGTTGTTGCCGGGTAAGGAAGATGAATAGTTCATCGTCGTCTATGAGTAAAATATTATATTGCTGCATATCTCGATTTTGTCTGGTTTGATTAATGCGTTTTTAGTACAGTAAATTTAGCAATTTAAATTTAAATATTTCCATTATTTGTTTATTTGGTGATCTGGTGATCTGGTGATTTGGTTTTGCTTTATTTGGAGCTTCAGGTAGTATGCAGCCCATAAAAAA
>CAZQEZ010000220.1:0-6037 GCA_964592475.1 uncultured Roseivirgaceae bacterium | reverse complement strand
AACTCAATTTATATTATTCTATACATGAACGTGGCGTTCTGCATGATAAGAGGAGCGCACGAGAGGACCGGACTCTACATACTTAAGGCCTCTTTTCAGTCCTTCTTCTTTAAAATGTGCAAATTTATCAGGATGCACAAACTCAATTACTTCCAAATGCATTTTGGTGGGTTGCAGATACTGACCTAGCGTAAGTATGTCTAAACCATTAGCTACCAAATCGTCCATGGCCTGATAAACTTGGTCATCTGTTTCTCCTACACCAAGCATCATACCTGATTTTGAACGCTTGCCAAATTCTTTTATCCTTCTCAATTCTTCCAGGCTTCTATGATATTTGGCCTGCGGTCTTACCTTTCTGTAAAGGCTTTCTACGGTTTCAATATTATGAGAAACAACCTCTTGTCCTGCACTTATCATTCGATACAGTGCTTCCCAATTACCTTTCACATCGGGGATAAGTGTTTCAATTGTTGTGCCAGGACTTTGTTTTTTTATTTCACTTACGGTTTGATGCCAAATCTCGGCACCTCTATCTTTAAGTTCATCTCGGTTTACTGATGTAATTACTGCATGCTTTACACCCATCAGTTTAATAGCCTCAGCTACCCTACGAGGTTCATCTTCATCATATTCTGGCGGCCTTCCGGTTGCCACAGCACAAAAAGTACAACTTCTTGTACATACATTTCCCAAAATCATAAAGGTAGCTGTTCCAGCTCCCCAGCATTCTCCCATATTGGGGCAATTGCCACTTTCACAGATAGTGTGCAGCTTATATTGGTCTACCAGTTCCCTTACTTTTCGATATTCCTTACCAATAGGTAATTTTACTCTTAACCAATCTGGTTTTTTTCTCCTATTATCTTTAGTTTCTTTTGTGGTGCTTTGTTTATCTACAACGGGCAATTCAATCATTACTAATCCTTTTAACTTATAATTTAAAGGTGCAAAACTAATTGTTAGGAATAAAGTTTCCTAATTATTTCCTACTACCATAAAATAGTGTAACAAAGGCATTGGGATATACTTGTCTATTATCAACAAAGGCCATAATATCGATAGTGCGGGTAAAAGCTTCTACCATCATTCCAACTTCAAAACCCACTACGTTTGATTTAAAAGTACCAAACTCGAAGCTTACCGAAGATTTCAAATTAATACCAGGTACAATTTTCGATTCCCCTACTCCTTGAAAAATAGTTCCCGGACCCAGAATACTTTGAGATGGTATCCTGGGATTATAAGGTACTCTGTTTCGTCTATTGGGATCACTATTTAATTCAACATAGTAGGGTGTTTCTAAACCAATAGTAGGCCCCACGGCCAAATTACCACTCACTTGAACGCCTTGTTGAGCAGCTTTTCTAAAAAAAAGCCATTCTCGACCATATTGCAACCTAATGCTGTAGAGGTAATTTAGTTTACCAAATATGTAAGAGTTTAATACATTTCCAGCACGATCCCTACTTTCCTGGGGATGTTTCACATTAACAAGTTCAAGACCATAATGCTGAAATTTATCTTCACCAATACTATTGCCAAATCGCAAGATTATTCCGCCAATCAGACCACTATTAGTAGCTTTGGTTACTCCCCAAAGTACTTCCGAATCATAATTATAATCTCCTGATTGCTGAGCTACAGCTTTTTGGTAGAATGGTAAAGTTAACAGCAAAAATATTATTAATACTTTCTTCATATCAAATTTTCAGTATTTCTCAATATAAATATAAAATTAAACGAAAAAAATTTACGAATTGTTAATTCAGTTAAATTACTTTCTCGTCTACCCTGTCTTTTACATCCTTCAAATTAATGCCAAAGTGACTATCGTGAAATACACATTGACCATTTTTTATTATTAATAATTGAGGAGACTGATGAGCCACCTTAAAAGCTTCGGCCACTTGCAATGAGACCGGCCGATAAGCTACCACATCAAGCATATAAAATTCTGCATCCAACGCGGCAGAAGTTTTTAAATCTCGTTCAAGATCATTAAGTACCGCGTGACTTATCGAGCAGCGATTACTATTTTTAAAAATTACTACAGGCTTTTTACTTGATTTATTTTTTACTTCATCAATATCAGAAGCTGTAGTGAGTTGATTCCAATCCATAACTATATATAAATTAATAATACCATATTTCGCTTTCTCGTGAATCGTATTTTGGCTTATCAGCATTCCTTTTTTTCACTTTACTCAGCTTACCTGGTTTACTGAATATTTTCATAAGCCAATACTTAAATCCACTTACCTCTACGTAGCCGGTTTTACTTTGATGCGCCTGGCGGCTCATCCTTTTATAATAACGATCTCTTTGCGCTGAAGTTACTGTCTTTATGCTGCCTTTATAATTATGCGCCGTTATCGACATATATTTATACTGTTGCTCGCGGTAGTTAAAAAGGGTTCCTTTTATATCTCCTTTGTATTTATTTTCTCTCCTTGACTTTTGTTTATACAATTGATCTTGCCACCACTGAGTATTTACTAAAAATTCGCCCCTGTTTTGATGAAAATTCTTTGACATATATTCAAAATGCTGCTCTTTGTACCTAGGATTTTGCGCCACTAGATTTCCTTGATGCTGATGAGCACGCTTACTATCTCTTTTATAGGCAGCTTCTTTTTGGCTTTGAGATTGAGCTACTATCGAACCGCTATTTTGATGGGAGTTTTTCGATAAATACTCATAATGCTGCTTTTTAAAAATTAAATTCTGGGCATTTAAATTTCCACTATATTGGTGTTGTGTTTTAGACCTTTTTTGCAAGTCATTTTGCCTACTCCTAGCCGGTTGTACTTTTACGGAACCACTATTCAAATGATAGTTTTTGGACATGTAATCATAATGCCGTTCTTTATTAAGTGATTTTACAGTAATAGTACCGGTATTTAAGTGCGCATTCTTGCTTTTTTTCTGTAATTGAGATCTTCTTTTGGCTGCACTGGTTGCCCTTACATCTCCGCTACTGTTATGATAATTTTTAGACATGTATTGGTAGTGTTGATCTTTAAATTTAATTTGATTGGCATTAATAGTACCGGGAAATCTATGTTCAGTTCGGGCGCGCTTACTTAACAGACTATTTCTCTTGGCCGGTGAAACTTGTTTTATATTACCGGAATTGCTATGTGCTTGCTGAGACATGTATTGATACTGCTGCTTGCGATATTTGAAAGCAGAAGCATTTATAGTTCCTGTATTCAAATGCTCATTCCGGGCTCGTTGTCTTAAGTTTCTATTTATTTTCGCCGGCGAAGTTTGTTTTATTTTACCAGTATTCTGATGTGCCTGTTGCGACATGTGTTGGTACTGCTGCTTGCGATATTTAAGGGCATTTATGTTGAGTGTACCTGAGTTTTGCTGCTGCCTGGATTTTGCACGGTAATTTTTATTTTGCTTACCCGGAGAGGATTGTTTTATTGTACCACTACTACTATGAGCCTGCTGAGACATGTATTGGTATTGTTGCTTCTTATACCTCAATGCGTTTGCACTTATGGTTCCTGAATTTTTATTTTGTCTGCGGGATTGTGCTTTCTCAGCTCGTAATTTGCGGGAGAGTGGTGTTTGCTTCACGGAACCAGCATTCTGATGGGCCTGCTGAGACATGTATTGATATTGCTGATTTTTATAGCGCTGAATTTGCCCAGCAATTGTACCTTGACTTTTATGCGCTTTCCTCGACTTGCTTCTTTGCAGCTGTTGCTGACGGTTTGGGTTTTGTTTTATTTTACCACTGCTTCGATGTGCTATCTTCGATTTATACTCGTAATGCTGTTGCTTATACTTTTGATAATTAGCATTGATACTGCCAGAGTGTTGATTCATTCGGCGTGATTGAATGAAGTAATCGGGAGCCATTCTGGCTTTTGTTTGCCCCTGGTACTTGTATTGCTGTGCCGACTTTCTTTTATAATCGCTTACCTGTTTGGCTTGCTTACGTTTTAATTTACCCCCGGGATTTCGTTGCATATTTTGTCCAAGGTGTTGATCAGGACGTGCATAATCTGGAATGATATTACCCTGAAAAATCTGCGCTTTTTTTGATTTTTGCTTATAAAGTTTTTGATGATTAGGCTTTTTGAGCAAGCTACTTCCCTGCTGGGCTTCTTTTGACATATACTTATAATGCAACTGCCGCTGCTTACGCTTATTCATCTGGGATCTCTGTCCAGCCTTATTAACTTCTTTCGCTTTTTTTCTTCGCTGCTTTTTTTCTTTCTTATCTTTACTATCTTCCTTTTTGGCTTCTTTTTGTTCTTTTGATTTTCTATCATCCACACGATTTTGAGCATAAGCATTTGATATGCCTATTAGCATAAAACCTATAATCGCAAATCTAAATAAACACCTGGCCTGAAAAAGAAATTTTAACAAAATAATTTTTGAATTTTATATTTTAAATACAACTAATTGTAATAAAGTTCTCATAATTAAACTTTAAAGATAAAAAAAGCAACTTAATGTAATGTGACGATCAAAATAGCATTATTTTTACAATTAATTGCCCTATTTCCAATTATTTAATTATAGTTTTTAACTGAAAATAGATAACGATTAATTTGATGATAGATTTCACCGAGTTTACACTAAATAATGGATTAAAGGTACTTTTACACGAAGATAAAACTACTGAAACTGCAGTTTTAAACCTACTTTACAAAGTAGGCTCACGCAATGAAACTCCGGACAAAACCGGTTTTGCCCATTTATTCGAACACCTAATGTTCGGCGGGTCTGCCAATATTGAAAATTTTGATGATCTCCTGCAAATGGTTGGAGGAGAAAGCAATGCATTTACCAATCCCGATATCACCAATTATTATATTACTATACCCGCTGTAAATATTGAAACGGCATTTTGGCTGGAATCAGACCGTATGCTTAGCCTCAATTTTAACCAAGATGTGCTTAATGTGCAAAAAAAAGTGGTAGTTGAAGAGTTTAATCAAAGATACCTCAATCAACCATATGGCGACGCCTGGTTCAAATTACGTGCTTTGGCTTACCAGATGCACCCTTACCAATGGCCAACAATCGGGAAAGATATTTCTCATATAGAAGATGCTAGCCTGGAGGATGTTAAAGATTTTTTTCAAAAATTTTATTCTCCTAATAACGCTATTTTAGTAGTAGCTGGGAATGTGAACTTGGAAACAGTAAAAAATTTAAGTGAGAAATATTTTGGAGCAATTGAAAACAGTATGTTACCTATAAACAAAATTCCAGTTGAGCCTCCTCAAAGCCATGCCAGAAAAACAGAGACTGTAGCTGATGTACCAGCAGATGTTATTTTTAAAGCTTTTCATATGGGTGACAGACTAAGCGACAGTTATTACACTTCAGACTTAATTAGTGATTTATTGGGTCGGGGCAATTCATCCCGCTTATATGATCGGCTGGTAAAGCAAAATAATGTTTTCACCAACATCTCTGCCTTTATTACTGGCTCTGTAGATCCCGGGCTTTTGCTAATACAAGGAAAAGTAAATGATGACAGGGAAATAGAACTAGCCGACCAACACATTGAAGAAGTAATTGAAGAATTTAAAACCAGCTCCTTGCAAGATTCAGAACTGCAAAAAGTAAAAAACCAGGCAGAAGCAAGTGTTGTTTTTTCTGAAGTAGAAGTTATCAACAGGGCAATGAGCTTAGCGCAATCTGCTGCACTGGGAGTGCCTGAATTAGTTAATGAAGAATCAGAAAATATTCAAAAGGTGAGCAAAGATGATATAATCAAAACAGCCAATAAAATTCTCATTAAAGAAAATTGCTCTACCTTGTGGTACAGGGCTCAATCAAAAAAATAAGCTGGTTGTTTATACTTTTAAAATTTAATTTCTTTTATTGCATGAATTGGTATAGTAACCATATTTGCCAATTGGATATCATATTCATTTACATCTTTTATATCAGCTAATATTTCTCGATTTTCCACTTGATCGCAATTATATTTAATCACGACCTTTTTATCATGCAACATGTTAATTTTTAGTGCTTTATATATTCTGGAAATTCTTAA
>CAZQEZ010000219.1:0-6082 GCA_964592475.1 uncultured Roseivirgaceae bacterium | reverse complement strand
ATTAATTTCTATAATCATACCATCCCTACGGGATTGTTATCCTGATCAATTATGCTTTTTTTAGGCTCTATATGATTTATTGTGGAATATGCTTATTAGTAAATACAAGAAGACTTGAAATAATATTATAATATTTCAATTTCATCAAATATTAGAAAGAATATTTGCTTTTTCACCACCCCCTGTCCGCCAGCAGACTTCCCTCATCCCGAGGCTTAGGCTTCGGGAAGGGGGAGCAAGGGACTGGTGAAATAGCAGAAATTTCAGCTTTAAACCAACTAAAACATTTAATTGTGTGGATGAAGATTATTAAAATAATACAATAATAAACAATAAGCAAAATTCAATTATCACAAAATTTCACATAGAACCTTTTTTTATCTATCTATCAGGATTTTATGCAATGCCAAATCCCGAAGGGATGATATGATTATAGATAAAATTCAAATCAGTGTTAAAAAAATCCCGAAGGGATGGTATGATCCTGCATGCAGTGTTTAAAACCGACAGGTTATACTGCCCTTAATGAATTTATCCGAATACCCAAAATTCAGCATAATTGGAATCTACAGCTAAACCTGTCAGGCCCTGTCAGGTTTTATGTTAGCTGGAAAATTTGTAATTTTGAAATAAAAAAATGGTTGTAGAAAGAAGAAATAACGAAATATTAGTTAGGTTTGGAGCGGGTGAGAAAGCATCTACTATTCAAAGGATTCTTGATTATCTTAGGTATGAGGAATTAACCTCTAAATCCAATGCAAATGAAGATGATGTTGATAATTTGGTAAAAAGTGCAAAAAAAGGCAGATGGAATAGAATAAAAAACGATACAGGGCTCAATGACTAAAATAATCATTGATTCTAATATTGCATTTAGCGCTATGTTAAATGTGAATAGTCGAATAGCACAGATAATTATCAACGGCTATAAATATTACCATTTTTTTGCACCAGAATACATCAGGACAGAGTTACTTCAACATCAGGATAAGATAAAGGAGATTGGTAATTTAACTAACAATGACTTTCTTGAGATTTATGAATTGATAATTCGGAATGTAAAAATTTTAAATCATTCGCTCCTGCCCGTCCAATTTTATCATCAAGCCAAACAGATATGTGAATCAATAGATATAGATGATACAGTTTTTGTTGCTTTTGCAGAGTTTATACGAGGTAAACTGTGGACTGGCGATAAAAAACTAATTAAGGGATTGTCTGATAAAGGATTTAAACGATTAATCCAAACAGATGAATTGTATCAAGATTTTATTAGTCGTAATAAAAGTAAACAATAACTTACTGAATTTCATTTCTTTCGGTCCTGACGGACAGCAGCAGGTAGATATTATCGGCTTGATCAATTTGTTGAGAAAGCAAAAAACAGCATCGGCAACTAACCCGGTGGGGACGAAAGGAGGTCGCTGCTATAACCTGACAGGCCTGACAGGATTATGAAGTCGAAAGTATAGGTTGTCCTTTCGGCTGGTCTGTGAGACACAGACCAGAGAATAGGTCTTTATGAAGTCACGCTACCAAATCCTGAAGAGATGACATGATTATAGATAAATCAAATCAGTGTTAAGAAATCCCGAAGGGATGACATGATCCCGCATGCAGCGTTTAAAACCTAACAGGTTAAGGTGCTGCACATCAATTACAGTGCACCATTTATAAATGTAAGGTGCCTATTTAAGGCAGCAAAACCTGTCAGGATTATGAACTCGAAAGTATATATATATTGTCCTTGCAGCTGTTCTGTGAGACACAGACCAAGGTCCGGGTATGGATGGTTTGGCTTGAAGACTATTAAACCTTACAGGCCTTACAGGTTATACTGCCCGTTAATGAATTATCCGAATACCCAATATTCAGCATAATTGGAATACAGCAAAACCTGTCAGGATTATAAAGTTACAATGCCAAATCCCAAAGGGATGACATGATCCTGTTCCCTCTTCTTTTGGCAATATAGCAGTGTCAATATAACAAAGAGTAAAACATAGACAAGAATTAATTAACTTTGAAAAAGAAAATCAAAGTGGCAGACCGGATCAAGTGGCCTACTTTGGCCAGAATATCAAAATAATTGCTTTTGCTATGAAAAAGAAAACTTTAATCATCCTTTTCTACCTACTTATTTCTTTGGCAACCTACGCCCAGGGAAAAGAAGACAAAACGAATCAATTACTAAACAAAAAGGCACTAACAAAACAGGTTGATCTAAGTAATCAGCGTTTCAAATCTGTTTTAAATAAAAATGAAAACAAGGCTTTGGATTTATGTAAAAAAGCTTTGGAAATCTCTGAAAAGATCGATTATTACGAAGGTGCATTAGCCTCTTTAAAAAATATAACCCTTGTATATAAAAAGCTTTCAAAATTAGACTCTGCAATAATTGTTTATCAAAAGTACTTATCTTTTCTTGAAGAAAAGCCACAGTCTGCCATTCAAGGCAATTTTGATCTTAGTCAGGTATATTTTGATTTATCGAAGGATAAGGAGTCACTTGAGTGTATCGAAAAAGGAATTAACATTGCCCAAAAATTCAAGAAAGATGAAATGCTAGCCAGAGGATATGTCTTGTTGGGAAATAACTTTTTTTATAAAAAGTTGCACGCCGAATCATTTAAAAAATATTCTCAAGCTGATTCTATTTGTTTATCGAATGAAAATTTAAAAACATCCAGTATTCGGGCAAAAATTTTTACTTACTTAGGGTATTCTGTTCGGTTAACTCATGGATATGACAAAAGCTATGAGTATTACCTTAAGTCAAAAAAAATGTATGAAACCATTCAGGATTCATCAGGAATACGAGAAATTAACACAGCCATTGCCCAATATCTTATTAAAATAGAAAAATATGACGAAGCAGAAGCGCTATTGACCGATGCAATAAATTTTTATAGAGATAACCCTGATATAAAGATTTATACATATGCCATAATACTTAGGGCTTACATGAATAGTAAGAAAGGAGATCTTACCAAAGCAGAGAATGATTACAAACTGTATTATGATATTACTTCAGAAAATGAAAATAATGAACTACGATTAAATGCGCTATATTATTTGGGCGATTTTTACTTCAGCTCAAAAAGATATGATCTTGCAGAAAAGTATTTAAAGCTAGCATTGGCTCTTGCATTTGAGCTCAATAATTTGGATCAAGGAAAAAAGATTACCAACGATTTAATATTGACATACGCAGAACAAAATAAAACTAAAAAACTTGTAGAACAATTTAAAAACTATGTACAAATCAGTGATAGTTTGTTACAAAGGCAGAAAGACAAAGAAATTTTTGAATTGGAAGCAAAATATCAAAATGAACAAAAAAAGCGGGAAATTGAAATATTAAACGCAAATACTTTAGCTGCAGAAAAACAAAGACAGAACCAGTTTAATCTTTTTATGGGCTTAACCATTGTATTAATATTGGTACTTTTAATGTTATACATCTTATACAGGAATAAACAGAAAATAGCACACAGGCTGAAGGAACTAGATATCATTAAATCAAATTTTTTCGCTAACATCTCCCATGAATTTCGCACGCCGCTTACTTTAATAAAGGAACCCATTGAAGAGCTTTCTTCCAATGGACTGTCACCCGAACATATTAATAAATTGGCAATAGCCAATCGTAATGCTGACAGACTCTTAGAGCTGGTAGATCAATTGCTGGATTTGTCGAAGTTAGAATCAGGTAATATGAAGCTGGTGATAGAGAGACAATCAGTTCAGTCTTTCTTATCTTCTTTAATACCCTCTTTCAGGTATTCTGCAGAGAAAAAAAGAATAAATTTTATAACTGATTTATACGATTTGAAAGATTATAACTATTTTGACAAGGATGTTCTGGAAAAAATTATAGTAAACCTGATGACCAACGCAATAAAATATACTCCAGGCAACGGGGTTATTAAATTGAGTGTGTTCAACAAAATGAACCTCCTTTGTTTAGAGGTTTATAACACCGGAGTAGGGATGAGCAATGAAGATAAACAAAAAATTTATGAGCGTTTTTATCAGAAGGATAACGAGCAACCCGGTGTAGGTATTGGATTAGCCTTGACTAAAGAATTAGTGCTTCTTCACAAAGGAACCATTAATATTTTAAGTGATGAAAAAAGTTGGGTTTGCTTTTCTGTAAGTATTCCCGGTTCAAAAAACAGTTATTCCTCTGGTGAAATTAGTAAGCAGAAAAAAAGTGATGGAAAATTAAATTCAGGTTCTTATTTAGAATCTGCACATACTGCAACGGATGTAATAGATGAGGTTGAAATAAATAAATCCGATCAGCCTATATTATTGATTGTAGAAGATAATACAGATTTAAGAATGATCCTTCATGATTTATTTAAAAACGATTTTAATATTATAGCGTGTAAAGATGGTTTAGAAGGAGTTGAAAAAGCTTTCAATTACATCCCGGATATCATAATTTCAGACGTTATGATGCCTACAAAAAATGGTTATGAACTAACAATCCAGTTAAAATCAGATGTAAGAACTTCTCATATTCCTGTGATTTTGCTTACAGCCCGCTCAGGGGAGGAGAATGAGCTTACTGGTTTCGAAACCGGAGCTGACGCATACATAGTGAAGCCGTTTAATCGTAAAATTCTGAAATTACAAGTAAAAAAACTCATTGAATTAAGGAAAAAGCTCAGACAACGTTATAGTCAGGAATTAATTTTAAAACCAAAGGACATTGCCATAAATACAATGGATCAAAAGTTTTTAGAAAAAGTTGAGCAGCTTTTAGATAATCAAATTACCAATTCTGATTTTACTTCTGAAATTTTTAGCCGTCAAATTGGTATGAGCCGGATGCAGCTTCACCGGAAACTGAAGGCACTTACAGGCCTTTCTACCTCAGCTTTTATTAGGTCTCAACGGCTAAAACTTGCTGTGAAGCTGCTAGAGAAAGATTCGTCCAATATCAGTGATGTTGCTTATGCTGTTGGTTTTAATGATCTTACCTATTTTATCAAATGTTTTAAAGAAGTTTATAAGACTACCCCAAAAAAATATATTAATAAAGCCTCTTAATGCTTTTTGGGGCAAATGTTACATCAGCGTTCAATATTTGTTAAATATGCCGTATATACTATAAATTGGAAACCTTCTACATATGGTTTTATAGCCATATGTTACAATATCCCTAGTCTTTGTTACATATCTCCGATTGTAAATTAATCTTACAGTACAATTTTGTATGTAAAATACATAATCTTGATCTTATTTAAGTGCATATTTATAAATATGAGAAAAACTAGCCTTGAATCGGTTTTGAAGGCTCATAGTAAGAAATTCTATTTGAGAATTATTCTGCATAAATATCCATATTAACTTAAATAAATTTTAGTTCAAATTAATTTTAAATACCTTATGAAATCTATAATCTTTAAAAACACCTTATTTTCAATTCTTTTATTTTCTGGGTTTTACTTATTTACAGCTTGTAAAGAGGATGATCCTGAATCTGTGCTTGTAGTTACCAACATCGCACCGGAAAGCGGGCCAAAAACCGCTATTGTTACCATCACAGGCTCCGGTTTTAGCACAACACCTACCGAAAATGTGGTTACTCTTAATGACTTACCCTGCCCGGTAAACACCGCAACCGCTACAGAGCTAAAAGTGACCATACCCGCTAAAGCAGGTTCCGGTAACTTACAAGTAAACATCAATGGCAAAACGGCTGAAACCCCCTATTTTACCTATATTTTTACCAGTACAACTGTTAAAACTCTGGCTGGAAGCACAGCGGGTGATGGTGATAATTTTAATTTTCCTACTGGTGTAGCCATTGTTGAAGATGGCAATGTGTATGTAGCTGACAACGGGAATCATAAAATAAAGAAAGTGACACCATCAGGGGTGGTAACAACTTTGGCCGGCAGCAACAAGGGTGATGGTGATAAGTTTAGCGGGCCATCTGGAGTTGCTATTGGTGAGGATGGCAATGTGTATGTGGCAGATAGAGGAAATCATAAAATAAAGAAAGTAACCCCATCAGGGGTGGTAACAACTTTGGCCGGCAGCAACAAGGGTGATGGTGATAATTTTA
>CAZQEZ010000218.1:0-6091 GCA_964592475.1 uncultured Roseivirgaceae bacterium | reverse complement strand
CAATTAAAGCATCAGCCAGTTGGCTGATACCATGAGCGTAAGCCTGACAGATCGGTAATAGGGTCCTGAAGAGGATCATTTGCCGGATAGATTGGATGGTCGTCAACTTCTTGCGCCGTATTATACAATTTGTCTACATACATAGCTGGCAGCTGACTCATCTAATTCCCAAATATCAGAAGAATATCTGTAATCGCTTATATCCAATGCTTTGTATAAAATAATCATTATTGAATGGAGCTCTGAATTTTAAATGTCAAATATCAATATTTTGAATTAAAAAAGTAAAATACATAATAACTTGTTATTAATACTGATAGAACAGTTTTGTCTCCATTTACTTTTCCTATAATTTCGCAAATCAACATATCTTAATGTAATGTCTATATTCGAGCAATTGAAACGAAATAGTGATTTTAGTACGTCGAGAGTAAAATCCAGGTTGGGTACTGTCATTTTTGTTTTAAAATTTGATGAGGAAGGCGCCTATGTAGAACCCGTAGACGAGAAAGGTAAGCCATTGGAGTTAGATTATTTGCAGTACAATGGTCAACAACGGGCTACTGTCAAAGCCTTGCAGTCAATACAGGAGCGAAATTATTTTAGCATCGACTGGGAAAACCCGAGCAATAAAATCTACTTGCATGAGCACCCGTACCTGGTTGAGCAACTGCTAGCTTCTCAAAATTTTGTTACAGAAAACGGTAAACCAGTTACTTTAAGTCCTGTGCCGGTACGATTGGCTCTGGAAATTGAATTAATTGACGAACAGTTTTCTGCTTTTTTTAAACTTAAAGGTAATGAGCAGGAACTACTGAAATTTCAATTTCTTGCCGAGGAGTATGTTTTGCTTGCCAATAATTTAGCAATTGCCAAATCTGAACCGGTAGGTGCTTTATTCAAAAGTATTCTTGATTTTAACGGCAATAATATCCCAATTATCGATTTGGAGAAGTACCTTTCATTATGTTTTACTTATGTACACAACTTTGACTTGATTTTAGAAGATTACCAGGTAGAAATAAGGCACCAGCAAGTATTGCAGGCCAAACCGGCAATCATTTTTGAAAAGATAGACCAGGACAACGAGCTACATCTGCGTGTTTCGCAGGTTTTGCCCAACCAGGATGTGGATTTTCTGCAGCAGTATGAACTTACTTTTTTTGCTGTGGTGAATGATATGGAGAAAACAGTGGTGGTGCGACCGCTGGAGCAATTGCCACTTGATTTATTTATTGCCCAATTGCGCAAAATGATCCTGGCCCATGTACCGAAAAAGGATAAAAACTACGCGAGTCTTGTACAGGAAGATGACCGTTTCATCATTCCTGAAAAATTAGCAGCAGAATTTGTTTACCACGATATTCCGCAGCTGATAGATCAGTTTGTGCTGATAGGTTCGGAACATTTAAAACAATATAAAATTAATATTTGGCAGCCCAGGCTAAACTTAAAATTAGGACATGGCATCGATTTTTTAGCCGGTGATGCTTCTTTGGATTTTGGAGAACAAACCATAGGATTGTTCGAGGCTTTGAACCAATATCAGAAAAGCAAATACATTGTACTGGCTGATGGCAGCCATGCGCTGGTTAACGACAATTACATGCGACGCTTGCAACGGTTGTTCAAAAAGAAAAAGGATAAGGTGCAACTTTCATTTTTTGATATACCTCTGGTAGAAGAAATGATAGATGAGAAGTTGGCCCAAGAACAATTTTCGTTTGCCAGAGAAATATTTCAGGGGTTTAACAACATAGCAAAGAGCAAGGTAAAATTGCCTGACCTCAAAGCCACATTGAGACCATACCAGAAGCAGGGTTTTCTCTGGCTAAAATATTTGTACAAAAACAATATGGGTGGCTGCCTGGCCGACGACATGGGACTGGGTAAAACTATTCAAACCATTTGCTTACTGGCTCATATTTATGAAAACAAAAAAAACACCGCCACTACCTTGATAGTGATGCCCCGCACCCTTTTGCATAATTGGGAAAATGAGTTGAAAAGATTTGCGCCACATCTTACGTATTATATCTGGTATGGCCAGCAGCGTAAAATGGATAAAGCTATTGAAAATAATATAATACTCACCACCTATGGCTTACTGCGTTCCGACCTTACCACCTGGCAGGAGCAAAAGTTTCATTACCTGGTGCTGGACGAATCGCAGGCCATTAAAAACATGCAAAGCCAGGTGCATAAAGCGGTATTATTGATACAAAGTCAGCATCGTTTGTCGCTTAGTGGTACACCGGTGGAAAACAATCTTTCCGAATTGTATGCCCTGTTCCGTTTTCTCAATCCAGCCATGTTTGGCAATCCTGATGATTTTAATAAAAAGTATCTTTATCCAATACAAAAAGATGATGATAAAGAGGCTATCAGGCAACTGCGGAAAAAAATTTATCCTTTCATATTGCGCCGACTCAAGAGGGAAGTAGCCAAAGACCTGCCTGATAAAGTAGAGCAAACACTTTACGTGGAAATGAATAACAACCAGGCAAAATATTATGAGCAAAGACGCCGGTTCTATAAAGAAGCCATCAGTCAGCAGGTAGCTAGCAAAGGAATTAATCAGTCGCAGTTTTTCATATTTCAGGCTTTGAATGAACTACGACAAATAGCCTCCGTGCCCGAAGCTGTAACCGATAGCAGGATTAAATCAAGTAAGATTGAATTTCTGCTGGAACAATTGGACGATGCCCTGGCCAACCGGCATAAGGTTTTGATCTTTTGCAACTTTTTGGCCGCAGTAGAAAATATTGGGGAAGCATTGATTGAGCGGGGAGTAGATTTTGTGACCATGACCGGAAGTACCCGAAACAGGCAACAACTGGTTGACCGTTTTCAGCAAGAACCTGCCTGCCGGGTTTTTATCATGACCTTAAAAACCGGGGGTACCGGCCTTAATCTCACCGCGGCCGATATGGTATTTATTTTTGATCCCTGGTGGAATAAGGCAGCCGAAAATCAGGCCATCGACCGCACGCATCGAATCGGGCAGGAGAAAACGGTGTTTAGTTATAAAATTGTAAGCTTAGGAACAATTGAAGAGAAAATTTTGCAGCTGCAGGAAAAGAAAAGTGAACTCTTTGAAAACCTGATAACATCGGACAGCGCCTCCATTAAATCGATTACGGAAGAAGATGTACAACTGATCCTTGGAGAATAAATACTATGGAACATGAACAATTGAAAATGCTATTGGACCAGGTTACAAAACAAGATTTAGAACAATTTGCTTTTAAACCAATCTTATTGTTTTTAAATCTTCATGGCCATAAGTATAAGGAAAAGCTGAAATCGATCAACTTCAAAAATAAAAAGTATCCGGGAAAAGCGGAAATGCTGGATCAATTGGCCGCCTTTTATATGGATGAGGAGATAGCAACTGCTTATTTTGATCAAATGAGTGCCAAAAGAAAAGAGTTTCTATACTTTGTGCTTTGGCAAAGGGAGCTAACTTATTATGAAATAAGGGAGAAGTTTTCTCAGATCGAGATTTATTTTTCTAATTTTTCTAATGATTACGGGAAAACCTTCGAAATTAGGGACCCGGACGGCATATTGCTGGAATGGGAAAAATGCTTTTATAAAGCTTATAATTTTTTTTACATAAAAAATCAAGAAAATTTAAAGCATGTGGTCTTCAGATTTCCCAAATTTCTAAGGATATTGTTGTCTTTCCATTTTCCTAAACCGGAGGATTACTTTCTTGTGGAGCTTGAGGGGGAGCAACTACTACAGCAGAAACAAAACAAAATTGTTAATTTTGAGAAAACCATATTTATCGAGTTGCCCATTGTATTATCGTATCACAAGCAAGGCAAGCTTCAGTTTTCAATTAAAGATTATCCCACCGCTGCTTCTATTAAAAAAATGGCCAAAAGCCTGCATATAGCAGAGCTGGATTTGTACGAGACATATTATTTGCGGGCAGGTATGCTGGCCGGGGCATTCAGTGATTATGAAGAACATCATATTTTTGAATTAGACCCATTGGAAGTTATTGAACACTTGATTATAAAAAGATTAAGTCATACGCTTAAGCTATCTGTTTTGTTCCCATTTTTAAAAGGTGTAAACAGGTTTGACGAAATACATTTATTAGCATACAATGTAAATTATTTTCTACAATTATTCAACAATAATCACTTTGAAAAATGCTGGTATGGCATGGAAAACCTGATTAATTTTTTTAAATACCGGTTTTATGATTTTAATGAATTCAAGAATAGCTATCAAGAGTTAAATGTAGACACCAGTTATTTCGACATAATAGGTCCTTACAAAGGAAATATAAAATCAGAGGAGTTCGCGTCTGATGGTTTTGTGAAATCCTGTATCTATTTCTTTGCCTCCTGGGGAATACTGGAAGTAATAGTTGATACGGAAAAATATAGGGTTCATTCGGTATTTGACAATATCCTGGCATTCCGGTTGACTGATTTGGGGGCTTATCTCTTTAATAAAACAAATGCCTATGAGCCACCCGTGCAAAATGACAATAAGTTGATTTTTGACCCCGATGGGCCATTTATAAAAGTGGAAGGGAATGTAGACCTGGCAAGAGCGATCATGGATAATGTAGCAGACCAAATTACAAGCAATCGTTTTCAATTTAGCCCCGGTAAGTTTTTAAGTGATGTAAACACGGCCAGTGAACTAGAGCAAAAAATAAGGTCATTTAAAGAACTAATCAAGGAGAAATTGCCTGCTTATTGGGAGCATTACTTCAACCAGCTGGAAAAAAAATCACGACTCATTAAACCTAAAGTGGAAGTGGTAGCTTATCAAATTTCTGCCGACCAGAAGGAGCTGATTAAACTAATTGCCACGGATGTGGTATTAAGGAAAATCGTGATCAAAGCTGAGAATTTCGTAATTTTGATTGAAAGAACGAAAGTAAGAAAATTTAAAAAAAGAATGAAGGAATTGGGCTATTTAATTGGTTCTATGTGAAACTCTGTGGCTAATTGAGTTTTAACTTATTGGTTGTTATTAAATGCTTAGTTGTTTCAAAATAGGGGTTTCTGCTATTTCACCATTCGATTTATTCCTCTTTCTCCCCCTCCTTAACTTGTCCGACAACTGTCGACAATCTTGAAAGAACATCCTATGAACCCAAATTCATCTTTTACAAAATTAGAATAGCTCAGTTTTATCTAGTTTTTTTAAGCTAATAAGTCTCTTAAAAATATATAGCCAAAAAAGCTAATCCAAAAGGCTGAAAAAATGCGATTATGCACCCGTTATTATTTATTATTCAGCTTCAATTAGTTCTTGCTCTAAAGTTTTTAGCTGCATTTCTACCTTTTGAAATGCATCAACTTTGCTGTTTATTGTCGGAACAAGGTTTTGGTCATTTGTCAATCTGTGTTGAGCATAAAGTTGACCGATTTCATTAATCAGTCTGTCATAAACCGCCTGAGTTTCGTTAAAGTCCTTGATAATTTCTTTTTTGCCTCTCATAAAAACCTACTTTATTGAATGAATATCTTTTTCCCATTGATCCACTAATTCAATTTCCTTAATATTTTCATCGAAATTATAACCTACGGGGTCTTCTGCTTTTAGAGCAATTTCAAATATTACATAAGGTGGAACATAGTCAGCATAAACTATTTCAATACCATCAGTTTTCAGTTTGAATTCCTTTTCTTCACCAGGTTTCCATGGATTTGATTTTGATACTTTTTTAAGAAATCCATCATAGTAGCTACTTTTTTCTTCCACGGTTTTTTCTTCAAAAATTAATTTCAATTTTCCTTCAATATCGGCATCAATTATTGACTTATCGGTATTATTTAAAATAGTTCCACTAAACTCATAAATAATTCCAGGCGTTGAGTTTTTATACTTTTTGTAAATTCTCAAAGTGTCTGTTTTAATGCTCGATATTGTAAATTCTCCTGAATTACCTATTCTTGAAAATCCATATTTTCTAGACAAATACTCATTGGCATTTATATGCTTAACAATTTGTTCATCAATTATTACTTCCCATCTATGTCCCCAACCCCTTTCGTCTGTGAAGGCTACCATATAAACACCATTTACATCTGTTTCCTTTGCTGACCAATCGTGT
>CAZQEZ010000217.1:0-6093 GCA_964592475.1 uncultured Roseivirgaceae bacterium | reverse complement strand
CCAGTACTGGAGATGTATCGACTGCCAATAAAACCATCGATCAGGCATTAGCAATGTTTGCCTCACCCGATGTACCTGTTTTGATCATTATAAATAGATCGGGAGGAAACGTGGATTATGATAGACCTACAGACATTAAGAAGTATTTAAACTACCTGAAAGATCAGGATAAAAACATAAATGCTATTGAAAATTTAGCTTTCAATGATAATGGTAAAATAACAGAAGTAGAATTGATAAGGAAATATGAAAAATAAAAAGATGAAAAGAATAATATCATTACAATCATTCAAGTTTATTTTTGTCCTGGCAATTACTTTTTCTGTTTTTCAAGCATATGCTCAGAATTCTATAAGCCCAGAAAGAAAGCAAGCCATTGATTCTCTTGCTATGGAAAAAGTAAGAGATCTTAGTAAATACATTAGCATAATTGGAAGTAAAGAAACACAATTTTCCGAAGCAAATAGAGTAATTGAACGTACTTTGGAATTATTTAGTGAAGGTAGTCAAATAGGTGTTTCGTCATTGGTAAGGGAAGAAGTACGATATTATGATGTACGCACTTATCTGGAACGTTTAATGGCGCTTAATTATGACAGGGTAACCATAAATTGGTATAATATAGAATATATCAGTGACCTGGAAAGACAACCCGATGGAAGATATGTGGGAGTAATCACAATTTATCAACGATTTGAAGGTTATTCAGAAGATGGTTTGCAGTACAAAGATACTACCAAAAAAGACATCACTATATTTGTGGAGAAAAAACAAACGCAAATAGGAGGTAGAATGATAGATTTCTGGGATGTACTGTTGGGAGATGTAAGGGTTACAGAAACCATGCCCTAATTAGATAAAGGAGATTCAATTGAAATGTTTGCGTAAATCATTACTAGCTCATGTCGATCATGAGGTATTTACTTTATTCTGTTTTATATTGATTTTTTTAATTTCTTCAATTAATACTGAAGCCCAAATAGTAGACGATTATCTTGAGGGAGAAAAATTTTTATATGCTGAGACAAAACAAGTAAATCAATTTTTGAGACGCTTTAATGCAGAAGAAAATGAAGAAGGGGTGAAGTTGCTGCCTAGTGATAAACAGTACCATGCTCAGTCATTACGAAAGCAGTTTTTACCCTATATTTTTGATAATTCTACTAGTGATTATCCTGATGACCTTAAAAAGGAATTTGTCAAGAATGTGCTCAACAATAAAGAACCTCAATTTTTAAATTTTCGTAGTGATGGTTGGTTTGCCGAAGTCACCGCATCTGTTTCATACAAAGGAAAAGAAGAAAACGCGATTTTGTTTTTAAAAGTAGAAGAGGAAAATTTAGGTTACAAATGGGTTTTTGAAAAAGTCTATTTTGAACCTTTTGTAAAGGTTTTTGCAATAGATACTGCTATTTCATCTGTCTTTTTACATCCAATGAGTCATGAAATAGATTTTATGAATTTACAAAGAGTGTTTGAAAATAAAGAAAAAATTGAAGAGTACACCTACAAATATTATCAACCTGATTACCTATCATTGTTTTTATTTGAAATTAAACAATCTAATCTTCAATTTAAAAATGTAAAAGATGTAAAGTTTCATTTTTTTCAAATTGATGATTGGTATTTTGAGATCTCAGAATTTAATAGGAGTGGATATAACAAAGGATGGCTTATATCTAATTTAGTTAAAGTTCCGGATGATCAAAAAGACATATTAAGAAACTATATTTATTTCGGAAATTAAGCAAAAGCTTTATGCCCTTGAAAATTAGCTTTTCAAAAATTACATTTGTTTTATTATTGTTTGCTCTTGTTCCATTGAAGCTTATTGCTCAAACGGGTATGACTAATGAAGAGCTGCAAAATAATAAAGAAAAAATAGAGCAATTAATTTCATTTCTTGAATTTACCCTCAATACTGTAGGAAATAACCAAACACCAACCAGAGAAAAAGAAATTATTATTAACCAGAGTTATCTAAAGATTTTTGAAGATAAAGAAGTACAAATAGAAGATGATTTAGATGAAAATCGGGAGGCAGTTACCAATAAAGATGTTCAGGCTTATTTAAAAGATATTGATTTCTTTTTCCAAAACGTATCTTTTGAATTAATGGTGGAAGATATAAACCATTTTATAAATGATACAGGACAAATTTACTTTTTAGTAAGTCTAACTCGCCATTTATCGGGCATAACAATAGATGGTGACACTATAAACTCAATTAGGCCAAGATTTATAGAAATTAATTTTCAAGAAGCGAGCCAAGGTTTAAAAATAGTTAGTATTTATACAACCAAGTTAAGTGAAAAAGAAGAATTGCTTAATTGGTGGCAAAGTTTATCTTTTGAATGGCAATCAGTTTTAAAGCGACAGCTGGGAATTTACGATACGGTAGGGGTGGTTCAGTTAAAAGATATTATAGAGCTTAAAACATTAGATATATCCGGCAATCAGTACATTGATGAATTAAATGGAATTAACAAGCTTAAAGATCTACAAATACTCAACATCTCTAATACCAGGGTCAAAGATATTGTACCCTTGAGAAATCTAACAAGCCTTACTTCATTACGATGCAACCACACGGAAATAAGTAATTTATCTCCGCTTCGATATTCTTATAATTTGCAAGAAATTGTAGCCCATCACACCAATATTGGAGATATTGAAATATTAGCTAATTTTGATAAACTTAAGAAGCTTAATTTGGCTTACACTAAAGTAAAAAGTATTAAACCTATTGCCAATCTTAAAAATCTTCAAAATTTAAATATTGCCGGAACTAAAGTGATAGAAATAGAAGCGGTTGCTAATTTGACAAATCTTACCTTTCTTAATATTGCTAATACTGCTGTTTATGATTTGCATTATGTAGAAAACGATCAATTTTTAGAGGTCATAAACCTTTCAGGTACTAAAATAAAAGACCTTAAATCCTTACAGCCGCTCATCAACTTAAGAATAATCGTGTGCAATAACACTCCGGTAAGTAGTTTAGCTCCTGTAAACGAGTTGCCTAAATTAGAGCGAATTTATTGTGATGGTACGCTCATTACTAAAGTTCAGGCTAATCAGTTTATGAAATTCCATCCGGACATATTAGTTATTTTCAAATCGGAAGTTTTGCAAAATTGGTGGCTTGATTTACCGGTAGAATGGAAGCAAATTTTTAAACAACATGTTAAGATAGATTCCTTACCCCAAAAGGAACAGTTAGCTCAAGTGGCACAGATTACCAAAATTATTATCAGTGGTAAAGGGCATATAGATAATTTGGCACCTTTGAGCGTATTAGAAAATTTGAAAAGTTTGAAAGCCAAAAATACTTCTATAAATAGTTTAGAACCTCTTCGCGAGCTGGAAGATTTAGAATATTTAGATGTAAGTAACACTTTAATTGATGACTTAGGGCCGTTAAGTTTTTCCAGGCAGCTAAAAATATTGAAAATTGAAGGCACCCTAGTTGATAATTTATTGCCTATAATTTATCATAATGGATTAAGATTTCTGTATTGTGACAACATACCTATGCCAAAAGCTAAAATAGAAGCTTTTGCTGAAAAAAATCGCGATTGCCTCGTAATTCACAGAACAAAAGAATTGCAATCGTGGTGGAGCCTATTAGAGCCGGAATGGAAAAATATTTTTAAAAAGCACTTGTCAGCTGTTTTTGCTTATAGCGAGTATGAAAGTGATACAAATAACATGATGCCCGGTAAGGAAGATCTGCACAAAATTGTGAATTTACGAGTAATTAATATTCAGTTCAATCATGCTATTGATAAGGTCAACCCTTTGACTATGCTCACCAAATTGAGAAACTTACAAATAAGTGGTACTAAAATAAACGATATTTCTTCTTTAGCACAATTAAATCAACTGGAGTCGATAGATTTATCTGAAAATCCTTTAAATTCATTGGTAGATTTAGAGTATTTGCCTAAAGTAAGATATCTGAATATTGAAAACACACCTATTGAAAACCTAGATCCATTACAAAATTGGCAGGAATTAGAAGAGTTGAATTGTGCTGGTACTTTAATTAGAAATTTAAAGCCTTTAAAAGATATTAAAAAAGTTAAAATTATTAACTGTGCTAATACTGATGTGAGAAATTTAAAACATATAGAGCATTTGCCAATAAAGAAACTGGTGGTTTACAACACCAGAGTTTCTTCTTCCAGGATAGAAAATTTTATGGAAGATCATCCTGATGCGGAAGTTATGTATTATTAATTTTATAGGTGTAGCATATGTAGTGCATATGTAGTTAATCGAATTGCTGATGCTATTATATAATATATATAAATATTGCTTTTTTATAATGTATTAGAATAGTTATATTTATTATTGAAATAGTTATTAAATAAAAAAATAATTTGATAAAATTGCCAATAAATCAACTTCCAGTGAGCGAAAAGCTTGTTTTTTTCGGGAATAACAATAATTTTGGGACTTTAAAGGAATTGTTTTCTTTTGACTTCTTATATTAATCAAGTGCAAAGGATATAATAGCAGTATTATGGTAAATAATTTTCAGCTTTTACAAGAAAATGACTGCCTTGAATATTTAAAAGTGCAATAATTTTTTATTAATTTTATATAATAAATATTGACCAACAAACTAAAAATTAAGTATTATGAAAAAGTTCAATGAGATCAAAGAAATGATTAGCTCTATCGAAGGTGATGCTGACAAATTTTACAACAAGCAAAACAAAGCTGCTGGTACTAGATTGCGAAAAGGGATGTTGCAAATCAAAGATTTAGCGCATGATATTCGTAAAGAAGTAACTGATATCAAAAATAAGTAATAAACAGATAGATACATAATTTTTTTAGCCTATACCATTGAGTTTGGCTAGCTAATAAAATTTTTTCGATTCGGTTCAAGGAAATCCTTCTTTTCAAAATTATGAGAAGAAGGTTTTTTATTATAAATTACCTCATACTAATTATTTCTTTTCGATATGAAACACCTTTTACTTCCGTTAATCATTTCTCTATTATTTGCGTGCCATAATCCTACTACAAGTCCTGAACCTCATATGGAGCTCGGACAAAAAATATCATTTGTAGGAGGCAATCCTCAAACAGATTACGTGATAATAGGATATAGAGATCAATTGGAATCAAAAACAGAGTCTTTGTGGAATAATCAAAGCTATTTGGTTTTTATATATCTCAATGATAATGATGAAGTAAAACAAGCTGTGATTCATCGGAATGCAATTTTGAAAAAATAATGAGTAAGATTGATATATTATTACTAAAGCAAATTTGTGAATTACCGGGAGCACCCGGATTTGAAGATAAAATAAGAAATTTTTTGATAAGTCAGCTAGATAGCATCGCTGATGCCATTGAAGTTGACAATATGGGTAATTTGTATGCAATCAAAAAATCTGGCCATTCTCATTCTCAAAAAGTAATGGTTACTGCCCATATGGATGAAATAGGCTTTATTGTAAATCATATTGACGATAATGGTTTTGTTCGCTTTCACACCTTAGGAGGTTTCGATCCTAAAACTTTAACGGCGCAGCGCGTGATAATTCATGGTAGAGAAGATGTAGTAGGAGTGATGGGTAGTAAACCTATACATGTGATGCCTCCGGAAGAGAGAAATAAAATGCCTAAAGCTACCGATTATTTTATTGATTTGGGCATGGAGAAAATGGCTGTGGATGAATTAATAAGTGTTGGTGATGCTATTACCAGAGAGCGTAAGCTCATTGAAATGGGCCAATGTGTCAATTGTAAATCGATTGATAACAGAGTTTCTGTTTTTGTTTTGCTTAAGGCCTTCAAAGAATTAGGAGAAGTACCTATGGATGTTTATGCAGTGTTTTCCGTTCAAGAGGAAGTGGGATTGCGGGGAGCTTCTGTGGCTGCACATAATATTAATCCGGATTTTGGAATTAATCTGGATACTACAATTGCCTATGATGTACCCGGGGCACAACCTCAAGAGCAAGTAACAAAACTAGGGGCAGGAGCTGCCATAAAAATTATGGACTCCTCTGTAATTTGCGATCGTCGAATGGTACGATATTTGAAAAATATAGCGTCTGAAAATAACATTAA
>CAZQEZ010000216.1:0-6155 GCA_964592475.1 uncultured Roseivirgaceae bacterium | reverse complement strand
AACAATTTGTTCATCAATTATTACTTCCCATCTATGACCCCAACCCCTTTCGTCTGTAAAGGCTACCATATAAACACCATTTACATCTGTTTCCTTTGCTGACCAATCGTGTTTCTTATTGGGTTCTTTTTGGGCAAGCATATTTGCGAAATCTAACCAAGTTGCATCCGCATTTAGCCCATACATATTTGCTGCTAAACTTCCAAATATGTTATTTGTTTGTACTTGAAATTTACTGATTTGACAAATTTCAATTGCTTTCTTTTCCTTGTTAAGGAAATCGCAAGCAGTCATAAGAACTACCAATCCAAGAATTAACGTAATTTTTTTCATATTTCTATCCATTCGTTTTTTTTTATTTAATTGTGCATAGTATATAAAGGCTATTCAAATCAGCTACTTGTTATAGAAATATATTTCTGGCTAATACCCGGATTTTAAAATATATAAATGTTTAATAGTTCCTTGTGAGGAAGCCCTAAGTACAATCAATTACCTGTAGTTTGACACGATATATTATGAGCAGATTTATTTTTTAAATCCCAAAGGGATGACATGATTATAGATAAAATTCAAATAGATTTAAGAACCCCGAAGGGGTGACAGGATTATAGAAAATTTAAATCAATGTTAAAAAATCCCGAAGGGATGACATGATCCATGATCCTGCATGCAGCGTTTAAAATAAGGCAGCAAAATCTGTCAGGATTATGAAGTTGAAAGTATAGGTTGTCCTTGAGACTGGTCTATGCGACACAGATCAGGGTCTCGGTAAAATCAATAGCACAGGGTGAACTACCAAATAAATTTGAGGTGTCTTATGAAGAGCGACACCTTTTTAAATGGTTGGATTAATTATTTATCCGGCTGTTTTTCTATATCACTCCTTCGGAGTTTTCGTCTTACAATGATTAATTTCTATAATCATACCATCCCTTCGGGATTGATAATACCTCCATTTCCAAACTATCAAATTTTCCAGCAATCGGCCCCTGCTCCCGGCTCCCATCCGTCGTCAGATATCGGCCATCCGTTGGTTCATGCCCATAGTTGCATTTTCCCAATCAGCAACTACAAGCCTTCCGGAGTATATTGTATAGGAGCATCAGGACCGAGAGGAATCCCAAATACAATCCAAATGATCAGAAGGATGGACCATATAATTAAAAATACAACTGAGTAGGGAAGCATAGTGGCGATAATTGTGCCAATTCCTGCTTTGGGTTCATATCGTTGCATAAACGCTACGATCAGAGCAAAATAAGACATCATTGGCGATATGATGTTAGAGGCACTGTCACCGATCCGGTAAACCACCTGTGTCAATTCGGGAGAAATACCTATCAGCATGAACATGGGGATGAACACTGGCGCCATAATGGTCCATTTGGCTGAGGAACTTCCCATGAAAAGATTGATAACGGCGGTAAGCAGGATGAAACTCAGCATCAACGGAATTTTTCCTAAACCAGATGCTGACAGCAACCCGGCTCCTTTAATCGCGAAGATCAGGCCCAGGTTGGTCCATGTAAAGTATTCCACAAATTGTGCCGCGAAAAACACCAGAACAATGTATATGCCTAATGTTTCCATGGCTTTTCCCATACCGTTCATTACATCAGTATCGTTCTTTATTGCCCCTGCCCCAATGCCATAGGCGATACCGCAAATGGCAGCGGCTAAAAAGATGATGCTGATAATCCCATCCATAAAGGGAGAATGAAGTAGGCTACCTGTATCGGGATCTCGCAGAAATCCATTTTCAGGTACCGTTCCCCATAACAACAGGCCTGTAATTACAGCTAAGGCTATTGTAGCAAACCGAAGTCCCCGCTTTTCTTCGGGAGTTAATGCCCTTACTGATTCTTTAATGGCGTCTCCGGTATATTCGCCCAGCCTGGGCACTACCAGTTTTTCGGTTACCCATGTACCTGCTATGGCAATAAAAAAAGTGGAAACGAACATAAAATAATAATTAGCTGCCGCATTCACAGGGTAACCGGGAGAAAGTATGGCTGCAGCTTCCTGCGATAATCCTGCCAGCAATGGATCGATAGTGCCTAAAAGTAAGTTGGCACTATACCCACCGGAAACACCTGCAAATGCAGCAGCCATGCCGGCAATGGGATGTCTGCCCACGGATAGAAATATAATGGCAGCCAACGGGATCAGCAGCACATAACCTACTTCACTGGCAGTATTGGACAATATACCTGAAAAGACAATAGTGAAGGTCAGTAATTTCTTTGGGGCCGAAATGACCAACAAACGCAGCACAGTTCCTATTAAACCGCTGCTTTCGGCCACACCAATACCCAACATGGCCACCAACACCACCCCTAAAGGAGCGAATCCTGTAAAATTATCTACCATTTCGGTGAGGATCCGGTGCAGACCTTCTTCGCTTAAAAGATTAACAGGACGGATGGTTTCAGGCTCCTTTCCAGGCAAAGCGGGCATTACAGCTGAGATATCCAACTGACTGGTGACCCAGGAAAGAATCAATACCAGGATGGCAAAAATTAGAAAAAGGGTTGCCGGATGGGGTAAAGCATTCCCAATTTTTTCAACTACGGTAAGGTATCGGTCAATCTTTTTCGGTTTCTCTTGTTCCATAAGTATAAGGAATATGTTGCCAGAGTGTAAAATTAATTTTTTTCGAAGATACGATAATTAAAATTATTTTCAATACGGGAATTCCGATGTTCCTAATACGGCCCCTCAGCCACCATCTTTCATATTGCTTTTAACTCATTCTGCCAATATCCGGTAAAGCTCCAGGTTCATGTAATAGTGATGTCCGGATTCAGCCACCAGCTGTCATCGGTCGTCCTGTATTGTTCGGACCGGTATTTGTTCTGTGACTTTGTTCTTTTCATTTAGTTTACTTGATCTAATGGCTTTCTGCTTTCTGGCATCGTTCCGACCGGATCATTCCGGCCATCGTCGGCGGCCATTGGTATTCTGGTGTCCTCAGACAGCCAGGGGTTATGATAAAATCAGATTTCAGATCAACTTATCCCATCTGGTTCCAGGGTCGTATCCTGTAATCCGTACGATCCTGGGGATCATCACCTCCATAAATTAATGTTCTGGTTTTCACTTTGCCACCCGTTACTTTGGTGAAATAGTCCATCCCTTCGAAGTGACGAGGCAGGATGCTTTGAGTAGTTTTTATTTCAAACACATCAAAGGAGGAGCCTTTCCTGGTCAAAAGATCTACCTCGTGTCCGGCAGAATCTCGCCAAAACCAGTACTCTTCCAAAGAATGACTATGGTATGCTTTTTTGAGCATATCGGCAATCACCATATTTTCAAAAAGGCTTCCAGTCAAACTACGATCTTCAAGATCTTCTACCTGTCTGATTCCAATAAGGTAGGCTACCAGCCCCACATCAAAAAAGTATAATTTTGGGGTCTTAACGATACGTTTACTAAAATTCTCAAAATAAGGTTGTAGCAAAAAAATAAGGTAACTGCTCTCAAGGATCGAAAGCCATGATCGGGCGGTTGGCTGGGAGATACCACTCTCGTTGGCAAGATTACTTAAATTGAGTAACTGCCCATGTCTTGCAGCACATAGACCTAAAAAATTACGAAACCTTTTGGTATCATGGATATTGGTTAATCTTGCTACATCCCTCTCGATATAAGTTTGAAGATAATTGCTGTAAAATACCGGTGAATCCAGATCTCTGTCATAAATAGCCGGATAAAAACCTTTAACCAAAAGTTTCCTCCAGTCGTTGGAAAGTAGATCAGCATCTTCCAATTCGGCCGAATCAAATGGCAGCAATTTAAAAAGTGCCACACGACCAGCAAGGCTTTGGGTGATACTTTCCAATAGATAAAAATTTTGCGAACCTGAAAGAATATACTGTCCCATTTGTTTGCATTCATCCACATGGGTTTGCAGGTAGGAAAATAATTCCGGCACTCTTTGCACTTCATCAAGTATTACATGTAGATGGTGTTTTTTCAAAAATCCCCTGGGATCTTCCTGTGCAAAACTTCTCACATCAGGACTTTCTAAAGAAACATATTCATATTGGTCAAAAAGCTGCCTGAGCAAAGTCGTTTTACCTGACTGCCTGGGGCCGGTAAGGGCAACAATAGGATATTTGTTCAACTGCCCACGAATATTAGCTGCTATACTTCGTGCAATCATCTGACAATATTACTAGAATATTTTGAATTTGCACAAATTTATTTTTGAAATCACATAATTTATATTTTGAATTTACATAAATTATTATTTTAAATCGCAGTTTTCAACCGTAACGCAGCTATGCTCTCAAATTTTGCCTTGTCTAAAGAAAAAATATGAGCAAAAATTTAGTAAGCCAATTTAATAATTACCACACTAGTTTATACCTGCTGTCTGTCCCAACCGGTTTGCAATCGGTCACTGGCGGTCATTTCCAACAAACCTGGCAAGAATTTCCGGTTACCAGCTCCCGGCCATCATTCATCGTCTTTCATCCATCAAGTAAACTTTCCCTTTCAATCCCCTGTTTTATTTTTCAGAATTAATCCAGTATCTTTAAGATTTAAATGTTAAATAGATGGCTGTTCACCAAGCAAAAAGACTGATCAATGTAGATGAATATTATCGCATGGCAGAAGTGGGTATACTTACTGAGCATGACCATGTGGAACTTATTCATGGAGAGATAATAAAAATGAGCCCTATAGGAAGTAAGCATATGGCGATTGTAAATCGTTTAAACAAACTTTTGCATGAGCAATTGTCTGGTGAGGTAATTGTAAGTATTCAAAACCCTGTAAAAATTAATGATTTAAATGTACCGGAACCGGATATAACTCTGTTAAAATACAGGGAAGATTACTATGCTGAAAAGCATCCGGAACCCAAAGATATACTCCTGGTCATTGAAGTATCAGATACCACCTTTGCCTTTGACAAAGAAATTAAATTACCGCTTTACGCATCGGCAGGTATTCCGGAGTTCTGGCTGATCAATATAGAAAAAAAGGAGATAGAGGTACATAAAATGCCCGCAGATGATGTATACAAAAACATTACCCTGCACCGCAAGGGAGATACCATAAGTTGGCCCTATTCTAAAGATGTAAATTTGGACGCTGGCATGTTGCTGGGGATTTGAAGTGTAATCCCAACATTAATAAATTATAGATTCTTTTCTTTCACAAGCTGTACAGTTATCGGCCACCGGCTGTCATCGATCATCAGTCGTCCTGTACCATTCGGACCGTATTTGTTCAGCGGCCTTTTTCTTTTTCTGAAGCTTTGATTTGAGCAATTATTTGCTGCTATTTTATCATTGGCCCGACAGGATTCGGTATCAGGCCATCGGCCCTCTGCTGTCATCAGTCAGCTGCGTTTTGTGCGTGGTAGCCTTTGCTTATTTTTTTCTGATAGCTTGCTGTCATCCGATGCCATTGCATACCTGCTGTCTGTCCCGGGCGTTATCATGCTAGCTCACAGCCGTCTTCCGTCGATTGTCTTTCAGTTATAAAAATCAAAAAAAGCACCCATCATTCATCGCTTGTTTTGAAATAGTTAAATTTATTTTTACCTTTAGCCCTTATTTTTTCCTTAAAAGATACTTGTGTTATAGATGAAGAACAATTCGGATGATACTAAAAAGCTGATCAAAGCATTTGTGGAAAACAATGACGAGGATGCTTTTACATCATTTTTTAAATGCTTCTATTCCCGGCTAATCGACTATTGCATGATCTATCTTAAAGATGAGCTGCTGGCTCAGGAAGTAGTGTCCGACATTTTTTATAAGCTGCTCAAGCAAAAGCACAAACTATTAAAAATTGATAACATTACCTCCTACCTGTTTTTATCCTGTAAAAATCAAAGCATTACCTATCTCAAGAAGAACAAAGCCAGAGTGATTAATTCGTTAGATGTGTTGTATGATCATCCTTCAGCAGGCAAAAACAACCCGGAGGAAGATGTCATCACACAGGAGCTGCAGGATCTGGTTTTGCACACCATTGAAAGTCTGCCACCCCGTAGAAAGCTGGTGTTTCAAATGATCAAAGAGGATGGTATGTCATACAAAGAAGTAGCTGAATTGCTGGGTGTTTCTGTTAAGACAGTAGATAATCAGCTAGCCTCGGCCATCACCGAATTAAGAAAAAAAGTAGGTGCCTAT
>CAZQEZ010000215.1:0-6222 GCA_964592475.1 uncultured Roseivirgaceae bacterium | reverse complement strand
CCTACTTTAGCTTCAGAACAGTAAAAGTCTAAAATATATGAAATTGAAATATTTTAATATTAGTCAAGTCTTCTTGTATTTACTAATAAGGATATTCCACAATAAATCATTTAGAGCCATTGTTGTAAAGGGACAAAATCTCAAATCTGTAGAACAAAAATTAAAAGACTGGCTTCCCAACATTCTATGGTAAAAAAGGGGAAGCCGATTTTTTTCAGTTGGATTCGTTCCGCTTTAAATAAACTTATTTATCATCAAAAATAAGTTCCATCAATACATTTTCATAGTCAGGAAGTAACCAGGAAGATTCACGTCCAAGGATCTTAGCACCCATTTTGTTAAAAAAATCCACCGCGTTGGGATCGCTTTGCACAAATAAACTGGAATAACCCTGTAGCTTAGCGGTATCTCGGGCATGTTCAAACAATATTCCACCAAAGCCTAACCGGGTAAAATCTGGCTCTACATATAGATACTCCAATTCAGCATTGATCGTAGTTAGCGAAGAAAGTAAGTAAAAACCGATGATATTACCTCTACGGGTTAATGCCATAGATTCATTTTGATTAATTGACTCTGGCTCTAATTTTATGGTCTTCAGGCATTTAATCATGAAGGCATCATTATAACCCCACATTGCCTTGGATCGCAAGGCTAATTGCGTCAATTCTGCTGCTTCATCAGGTATTGCTTTACGTATATTTATGCTAGCCAAAGATTGAGTATTATATAAAAATTGTACAATAATACTTAAATTAAAAACACATTACCAAGCTTTGGTTCCAGAAATAATCACTTTTAGCATTATTTGCCTGCTATCATTTATTCTATAGTTGAATTAGTAACTTTTATTGGTGTATCTGCATGCATGGAAATTTGTGGATATTTTGGATACCATGATCCCCCAATATTATTGACTATAGTAGAATTATCTATTTCAATATTTCCAGTATGGTCATTGCTCACAAAGAAAATAGCCGAACCGAAAGCATTTACCTCATTGTATTCAATTGAGGCACCTCGCACAGTTAGCGTCATGGTATTGCCATCATTATATATTGCACCACCACTTCCTCCGCCGGGTGTACCCTCTTTTGCCGGATTACCTCCATTTCCAGTACATTTATTATGAGAAAAAAGACTATTGATAATTGTCCAGGATACACCAATACTGCTCAACGCACCGCCATTAGATCCGATATTACCATATCCTTCGGCTCCTCCAAAAGTACTATTGACCACATATACAGGCTTACTATCAAATTGACTAAAAACCCTTATAGCACCACCTCCTACATCCGGGCCAGTAATTTGGCATTTATTATTGAAAAATCGGCAATTGATTACTTTGAATCTTCCGCCTCTTACCCAAATAGCTCCACCTCCGGAGTATTCGTTTTCAGCAGTAGCGTTGCCATCAGCAAATGTTAAATTTTGCACGGTGAGCCGCGGATGGTCTTGGTTTTGACAATGAGAGGTTGTCCACTTCTGATTTTTGTCACATGTGTTCATGTATAAAATTCTTGTCTTTCCTCCTCCGCTCAAGGTTACCAATCCACCTCCGTCAATTACTACATCCGGATCGGCATTATTAAATATTTTGGCCGGTTCTGTCAGCGTGATATTTACTGGCTTACCATTAGTCTCAAAAACTATTGTACCACCCTGAGCTACTGCATTGATAAAATCCTGAGCAACTTCTTGATTTGGTCTTTCAGTAACTATAATATGATCAGGATTAGACACATCTTCTAGTGCTGCTTCTGCAGGAATTGTAGCGTTACCTTGAGGGTTGCCCGCTGGTGGCCCAGATTCCGGATCGGCCAATGGATTATGGAATGCTACTGAATCTTCTTCGCTGCAACTCGTATATAAAAAAATTACAGCAAATAAAGTAATAGTTCTTATTGGCAAAAATGTATTTGACTTTTTCATTTGTAATTATTTTTTTTCTTCTTCGAAATTAAATATTCCTGATCAATTTATCAGGAGGATGTATTGTATTTCCAATTATTACAGCAAAAACCTTAACCTATATAATATTAGTTTACAGCTAAACAATTTTCAGATTGAAGAATATAACTTTTCTAAGTAGTTAAATTAATTTTTAAACACTCTATAAGTAGATACCATATTTGGTTATAAAATATGCTTTATGGGGTTAGAATGGCATTAAAGTTAATTTTTTGTATAAGTACATACATGCATACGGTTAAATCAATGTTCAAACATTTAAGACTAATATTTATGACTAGCTTTAAACCATTAAAAATATTTGTGGCCCGATGAAAGAGGAAAATTATTTAAAAAAGGAACTTTATCAGCTTATTAAAACTGATGATCGCATTTTTCAATTCTTACAGGAATCTTCGCTAGATGGTTTATGGTATTGGGATTTGGAAAAACCTGAAAATGAATGGATGAATGAGCAATTCTGGAATGTTTTAGGCTACGATCCTCAAAAAATGCCCCATCGCTCCGATTCATGGCAGGATATCATTTACCCTGAAGATTTAAAATTATCGGTTGAAAATTTAAACAAACATCTATCAGATCCAAACAGTCCCTATGATCAAGAAGTACGTTATAAGCATAAGAATGGATCTACAGTCTGGATAAGGTGCCGTGGAAAGGCCATAAGAAATCAGGAGGGTACTCCTATCAGAATGGTAGGTGCTCATAATGAAATAACAGAACTAAAACAAAAAGAATTTCTTCAGCAACAAACCATTCAACACTTACAGGCAATACTAAACAGTACCGGTGACCTGGTTTTCGTTATTAATGATCAACTAATCATCAAAGAATTTTATGATTCAGGAAATGAAAAAATATTACTACAACCTGAGGAATTTTTAAATAAAAAAATCGATACTATTCCATTTCCATCTGAAGTAAAAAAGAATATTATAAAAACAATTGAGGAAACTTTTGAAAGTAAAAATAAAAAAACAATTGAATACGCGCATGACTTTCCGCATGCTATTGAATATTTTCAGTTAAGCGTAACCTCCTTTACAAACAATTTTCAGAATGAGGAAGTAATTTGTGAAGCAGAATATTACTGATAGAAAGATAGCAGAAATAAAAATCAATGAAAGTAAAAAAAGATTGGAAAAGTTAACTGACAATGTGCCAGGGGCAATATATCAATTTGATATAAAACCTGACGGTACCATGAGTTTTCCTTTTTTGAGTAAGAATATAACGATGCTTCAAAGCTTAAGCAAGGAAGAACTTCAAGTTAATCCTGCCCTTGCCTATGCAGAAATACATCCTGAGGATGTAGTATATATCCAAAACGCGATTCTGGAATCGGCCACAAATTTGAGCGAATTTAATGTAGAATACCGTGTAATTAGAAAAAATGGAGAAATCCAATGGCATCAAGGCATATCTAAACCGGAAAGAAAACCAGATGGTACTGTAGTATGGTATGGTATTTTTCAAAACATAACCCAGTATAAAGTTTTGCTACTGGAATTAAAAAATAGCAATGAAAAAATTGAGAGCTTAAACAAGGATAAGAGTAACATACTGGAAAGTATAAGCGATGGTTTTTTTGTATTGAATCAAGGATTTATTATTGAATACTTCAACGATGCAGCTGAACGACTTTTAGGGAAGAAAAAAGAAGATGTACTGAATAAAAACCTAATTGATTGCTTTCCTGAAGCAAGAGGTTCTGTTTTCGAAAAGAATTATCGCAATGCATTAGATAACCAAGTACATTTATCTTTTGAAGTATATTTTGAACCTTACAAAGAATGGTATAAAGTGCTGGTGTATCCATACAATAATAAAATCTCCGTTTATTTTCAGGTAAACACCAAGCAAAAGCAAATAGAAGAAGAAATAATTAAGGCTAAAAACATAGCAGAAACTGCTAATAAAGCGAAATCGGAATTTCTGGCAAATATGAGCCATGAAATTCGTACTCCATTAAATGGTGTAATTGGGTTTACTGATTTGCTCATAAAAACAAATTTGGATAAGGTGCAAATGCAGTACATGCAAACGGTACATCATAGTGCCAACGCGCTTTTAGAAACCATCAATGACATTTTGGATTTTTCTAAAATTGAAGCCGGCAAACTGGAGTTGTATGTAGAAGAAATAGATTTGTATGATCTGGGCATAAAAATAATTGACCTGATAAAATTTCAGGCACATAAAAAAGGGCTTGAAGTATTATTAAATATAAGCCAAAGCGTTCCTAGGTTTATCAAAGCTGATGGCATTCGGCTCAGGCAGATATTAGTCAACTTATTAGGTAATGCTGTAAAATTCACCGAAAAAGGTGAAATAGAGTTGAAAATAGAAGTATTGAAGATAATGAAATTAATCTACTGTTAGCCAAAAGCATTTTGGAAAAAATTGACAAAGACATTACATTGTTTGAGGCTAATAACGGCTTGCAAGCATTTGAAGTAGCCAGAGAATCAAAACCCGATTTAATTCTGATGGATATACAAATGCCTGTTTTAAATGGCTATGATGCTACCCTTAAGATAAGAAAAGCATTAACTGGTCAAAAAATAGTGATCGTGGCATTAACAGCAGGCACCATAAAAGGGGAAGAAGCACGCTGTCTTGAAGTTGGGATGGACGATTATGTATCGAAGCCCGTAGTTGAAGAAAATATTATACATTTGATCAAAAAGTGGTTTCCTGATGAGGATAAAAATATCGACGGTAAAGTCTCCCCCCCTCACCTTCAATTAAATAAGCTGAAAAAACAATTTGCTGGCAATGAAGCCATGTATGAACAAATATTGATAAAAACGGATCAATACTTAAGAAGTGTAGTAGAAAAAATGAGCAATAGCTTAAATAAAAATGATTGGAAAGACCTTCATCAACTGGCTCATGGTTTAAAAGGAACCAGCGCATCTGTAAAATTAGATAACTTAAGTTTGCTAGCAGCTAATTTGTTGAATGAAAAAAGCAAAGATAAAAACATATTGAAAAATTGCATAGCCTCTATTGATAAGGAGATCAATTCTATTTTACACCAGGAAGAGCAATAGTTATTCTAAATCAAGTATCAATAATCAATTGCCATCGAAATGCCCAACGCCACTTGAGTTGATAATTGGTAATGCCTGCTTTTTGAAGAATTGATCGTATTTCTTTTCTTTTAAATCCTCTTAATACCGAAAGGGGGCCATCAGCCTTTACCATGTGTGAACGAGAAAATAATGATGAGATGAATTTGAAACTATGATAGGCGAACCAATGGCGATGTAAATCATTCACCACTATACCATAAGTAGCAAGTGATGCCAATTTTTTAAAAATATTAACCAGCTCATCATGAGTAAAATGGTGCAGAAATAAAGTTGCTAAAACTATATCGTAACTGTGATTTGTAAACGCTGGCGATTGAATATCCCGAGTTAGATATTTAATATTAGCAAGTGTTCCGGATTTTTGTTTGGCAAAATCGATCACGTTTTCATTAGCATCTATACCAAATAAGGAAACTTTTATCTTCTTCCTTTTCGCCCATTGTGCAACCATGCGAAGCATTCCACCACCCCCGCATCCAAGGTCAGCAATTGTAATATTTTCTTCTTCATGTTGTAATTTTTTAATTACTGTATTCAAGCCATTTAAGGTTACAGCATTCCCGCCGAGTAATTGATTGATTACATCAAGCTCATGTAGCGTTTGATCAAGCTCCTTGCCAGCTACAGTCAAGTCGTCCATTAATTCAGCTCGCGTACTTCTTTCTGCAAAGGATGGCATGTAAGTTAGGCTAGTTTAGTAGTTAGAAGCATGCTCTCTAGTGTAAGGCCCGGCCCAAATGCAAAACTGAGGATGCTTTTGTTATCATCGTCTACTGACAATTTTTCCCAAATAGCTTTTAACACGAACAAAATGGTGGGGGATGACATATTGCCGAAGTTTTCCAATACCTGATAAGCAGCCCAGTTTTTTTCCCTGGGCACCCTTAGTTTTTCTTCAATCACTTCTAATATTTTCCTGCCTCCAGGGTGAATAGCATAAATATCTATCGAATCTTGTTCAAAATTATCTTGTTGTAATAGGTTGAGGCAAAGCTTTTCTATACCCTTTCTGATAATATCAGGCACCTGAGGCGATAGCTTCATATCAAAACCTTGATTGGCAATATCCCAGGTCATTTCGTTTTTACTTTCAGGAGCCAGATCGCAATGAAATTTTTCAATCGTTAATCCTTTTTTGGGGCTTTTTTCT
>CAZQEZ010000214.1:0-6243 GCA_964592475.1 uncultured Roseivirgaceae bacterium | reverse complement strand
AGCACTTTGCTACTCATGCATACGCCTCAACCAAATCCGCAGTTATTGGGTTTACCAAATCAATTGCGGCTTATTATGCAAAGAACAATATCAGGGCGAACGTTATAGCCCCTGCACTGTTGGAAACACCAATGGCACGGCGCGCTGCGGAAGACGATAAAATCCTGGATTTCATCCGGACAAAACAACCGCTGGACGGTGGCAGGATTGGCCGTCCTTCAGACCTGGACGGACTGGTGGTTTATTTTATGAGTGACCTCTCCGGATTTACTACCGGGCAGGTGGTGGCAGTGGATGGAGGCTGGACAGTAAGCGAAGGACAGTATGAACGATAAAACTATTTAAAACCATAAAAAAACAAAAAATGTCGGAAACAGCTATAGGAATCGACCTGGGCGGCACACGAATAAAAGCCGTGGCAATTGACGGGGCGGGAAACATTTTACACCAGAATAACCATCCTACTCATGATGGCGACGATTCAGTGTGGAAAAATGCCGTTGCAACTGCGGTAGGGGAGATCCGTGACAAATTTGGAAGTAGTAATACAGTAGTGGGGATTTCAGCACCCGGTCTGCCGAATCAGGATAATTCGGCCATCGCCGCCATGCCCGGGCGGTTGCAGGGGCTGGAGCATTTTGATTGGACTGGTTTTTTGGGCGTTCGGACTTTTGTATTAAATGATGCTGTTTCTGCTATGATGGCCGAAGCAAGGTTCGGGGCGGCAAAAGATCAAAAAAATGTGGCGATGCTCACTTTGGGGACAGGCGTTGGCGGCGCATTACTCATCGAGGGTAAACCCTACCAGGGTGCGTTTGGCAAAGCCGGCCACCTGGGGCACTTGGTTATCGACAGCACCGGGGAACGGGATATAACCGGGGTTCCCGGAAGTCTGGAAGATGCCATCGGTAATTGTACCATAGAGCAAAGGAGTTTTGGAAAATTCAGCTCAACGAAACAACTACTGGAAGCTTTCAGGAAAGGCGACCTTTTTGCCACAGAGATTTGGCTCACATCAGTAAGAAAACTGGCCATCGGTCTGGTATCCCTGACCAATATCCTCTCGCCTGAAATGATTGTTCTGGGCGGTGGCATCACAGATGCGGGAGAAGAATTGTTCGCCCCGCTGGAAAAATACATGGAAGTTTTCGAGTGGCGGGCAGGCGGCAATAAAACAGAAATAACAAAAGCCCTGTACGGCGATTTGGCAGGGGCTGTGGGTGCAGCATGTTTTGCACGGGAGACGGATAGAAATTAAACGAATCACGATAGATTACATAAAATGAGCATTACAGCATCTTATCTGCAAAAATCGGCTGAAATTCTTGACATGGTAAAAGCACAGCAGGTCCAAATCAGGCAGGCAGCAGAGCTTTTTGCCGAAACAATAATGGCAGGCAGGGTTGTGCATATTTTCGGCAGCGGACACAGCCGCATCCTGGTGGAGGAAATGTGGCCCCGCTACGGTTCTTTTCCGGGCTTCAATCCTATTGTGGAACTTTCACTTACCTTCCATAACCTGGTGGTCGGTGCCAACGGGCAACGGCAGGCAATGTTCCTGGAAAATGTAAGCGGGCTGGCAGAAAGGATTTTGCGCAACTTCGATTTGAAAGAAACCGATTCAGCGCTTCTGATATCCTCCAGCGGTTGTAATGTGGTACCCATTGAAATGGCAGAACTGTTTCAAAAGAAAAATATAAAGGTGGTCTCCATTATTTCCAAGGCCCATTCGGAAAAATCAACCAGTAAACGGGGCGACGGGAAAAAACTTGGCGACTATTCCGATTTGGCGCTGGACACAGGTGCCCCTGTTGGAGATTCCATGGTTTATGTCCCGGGCCTGGAAACGCCGGTGGCGCCGGGTTCCACACTCGGCGGGGTGCTGCTTGTCAATTGTATCAAGGCCGAACTAGCCGGTTTGCTAACCGGCGCCGGCAAACCGCCCCGGGTATTAACCAGCCCTGTTTTGGTGGGGAATGAAAAGGCGAAAACATTATTCGAAAACGCTTATGACCAGCATGCCTGGAATATGGCAAAACTATATGAAAACGTAGGCAAAAGCAGTAAGTGATGAATATTATCAACTTCAACGCAATACCCCAAAGTTTTGAAACCGACATCCTTGTTGTGGGAGGCGGATCAGCAGGTTGTCTGGCTGCTCTGGCTGCTGCCGGGCAAAACAGGTATTCGGTGGCGCTTGCTGAGCGGTATGGCTTTCCCGGGGGCACATCCACTCAAATGCTGGATACTTTTTACGGCTTCTTCACCCCCGGCGAACAGCCACGGAAGATTGTCGGTGGTTTACCGGACCTGGTTGTGGACGAACTGGATAAAACCGAAGATATTTTTTTACGCCCAAATACTTACGGAGCAGGTACGGGAGTGAATTACAACCCCGAGCGGTTAAAACAGGTATGGGACTCGTTACTGTCGCAAAACAGCGTTAGGTTGTTTTACCATTCGGTGCTGGTTGCCGTTGAAACAGAGAGGGAACAATCCACCTGTGTATTTTTTCACAAAGGCGAGGGCTTTTTTAAAATCCTTGCAAAACGGGTAATCGATGCGTCGGGCGATGCCGATTACTGTTATCATGCCGGAATACCGTTCGAAAAAGCCGGGGAACCGGAACCTGCCCAAAGTATGACAACCACCTTCCGGATGTGCAATGTAGATTTGCATGAATTTAAAAATGCCGGAGGCAAACAAATGCTGAAAGAGAAAATGACACAGGCTTATGAAAGCAAAACCTACCTGTTGCCCCGTAAGGAAGGTTCAGCCCATGAAATGTGTCAGCCGGGCTGTATTTCGACCGTTGCAGTTAAAGTGACCGGTTTGGATGCATTAATGATTGGCGAACTGACCGAAGCAGAAATTGAAGGACGGAAACAGGCTTTTGAATACGAACGGTTTTTCCGGGGAGAAGTACCCGGATATAAAAATGCCAAAATTATCGGGCTTTCCCACCAGATAGGAGTTCGCGAAACACGCAGGGTTTATGGCCTGCACCGGCTGACCAGGGAGGAATGCCTGGCGGGTCGGATACCCGAATCGTCGGTGTTGTTGTGCGGCGCCCCTATTGAAGACCACCGCAAAGGAAAAGCCGGTGAAAACGAAACCCGGTGGGAATACATCCCCGGTACCGGAGTTTACGGTGTTCCTTACGGTACAATTATCCCGCAAAAAAGTAATACAGTCTGGGTGGCAGGGCGCTGCTTTTCCGCCACACACGATGCACACGCGTCATGCCGCTCAATGGCCCAAACCATGAGTATGGGACAAGCTGCCGGACTGGCAGCCGTAATTTCACTCGAAAGCGATTGCCGCGCCGGTGATGTGCCTGTAACCCGGTTGCAGGAACGATTGAGGGAATTGGGGGCAATACTCGAAATCCCGGATAAAACAGCAGATACCGGCAGAAACGGATGGAAAAACAACAGACAAAAATAGTTATAAAAAAGATGAAAAATTCAAATAAAACATTTGTGCGAACCGTATTGGGCGATATTAGCCCTTCCGAAATAGGGCTGACTTATTCGCACGAGCACATTATTATTGAAGAAAGCTTTCCCACAGTTTCAAATCCGTTGTTTATTCTTAACGATGTGGAGAAAGTAGGTGAAGAACTCACCCGGTTTTATCAGGCGGGAGGCCGCACCGTGGTCGATACCATGCCGGCAAATTGCGGCCGCAATATTGAAAAACTGGCTGAAGTATCACGCCGTACAAAAGTCCATATAATTGTGCCAACAGGAATTCACCTCGAAAAATACTATGTACCTAACCACTGGCGGTATTTTTATTCGGAAGAGCAGCTAACGCGCCTTCTTACCGATGATATCACAGTGGGTATCGACCGGTTTGATTACGGCGGACCAATTGTTGAACGCACCCCTCACAGAGCGGGATTGATTAAACTCGCTACCGGCGATGGATCCATTACAAGTCACCAGGAAAAAATTTTCCGTGCGGTGGTCAACGCTCATAAAGAAACCGGGGCGCCCATACTGACCCACACCAATGGCGGAAATCTTGCACTGGAACAGACGGAGCTGTTTGCAAAGCTCGGCGCCGATTTATCGCATGTGGTTATTTCTCATGCCGACCGGTTAGACGATGTAGATTACCACAGAGAACTACTGCGTACAGGCATAAATGTAGAATACGACGCTGCCTTCAGATGGAAAGCCGGTGAAGATAATATTACCCTCAAACTACTGGAAAAACTGCTGCCCGATTTTCCCGACCAGATTACCATGGGAATGGATATGGCGAAAAACAGCTACTGGAAATCATACGGTGGTAAACCGGGGTTAACTTTTTTAATGGAAGAATTTAAAAGTTATCTAAAGCAAAAAGAATTGGAGGTATATTATAACCACATGTTTTTCTTAAACCCTAAAAGCTTATTTTCAATGACATAAATGAATAATATTATTTTTGACTGGAGTTTGTTACTTTGTCACACCTAATTAATAACTTTTGTCCTATTGACGGGGGGTTAACACCGGTCTTAAAGCGAGATCCTTAAATGGTATCTTTTTAAAATTTACAAGGCAGTGTTTTTTGATCTTAAATAGTTAATACCAAAAAGTATTTATAAAAGAATAGTTTTATGAAAACAATTCATTATTTAGTTTTAGTTTTGATTTTGTTGGCCGACAACGATTTAATGGGACAATATGAACCTACCTGGGAATCTTTGGATACACGACCGACTCCTGAATGGTGGACTGACGCCAAATTCGGGATTTTTATTCACTGGGGCGTTTATTCCGTCCCTGCTTATGCACCGATGGACGAGGTGAAAAGTGTTTATGCAAAATATGCAGAGCACTACATGGCCAGGTTGTTAAGCGAAAATGACCTATTCACGAGCCATCATGAAAAATATTACGGAAACAACACCAACTACCATGACTTTGCCTCTCAATTTAAAGCAGAATATTTCGAGCCTGATGCATGGGCTGAATTGATAAAAGAATCGGGAGCAAAATATGTTGTTCTCACTTCTAAACATCACGATGGATTTTGCCTCTGGCCGAGCAAAAACAGTCCGAATTGGAACAGTATGGTTTTAGGGCCAGGTCGCGATCTGGTCGGCAACCTTACTAAAGCAGTCCGAAAAAAAGGTTTGCGAATGGGGCTATACTATTCGTTGCTGGAATGGGGACATCCCCTTTATTCCCCACAAACCATAGAAAAATGGGTAGATACACATATGATTCCCCAAATGAAGGAGCTTGTTACCAAGTATAGACCTGAAATTATTTTTTCTGATGGGGAATGGGATTATACAAGTGAGGTTCTAAAGAGTGAACAGTTTTTATCTTGGCTTTACAATGAATCGCCTGTAAAAAAAACGGTTGTGGTAAACGATCGGTGGGGAAAGGAAACCCGAAGTAAACATGGCGATTACTATACTACTGAGTACGATTTGGTGCACAATAAGGTGGGTATTGGCGAAGTTATTTCGAAACCATGGGAGGAAAGCCGTGGAATTGGCACATCGTACGGTTATAACCAGTTTGAAACGATTAGGCATTACTATACATCCGAACAATTAATTCATTTACTTATCGACAAAGTAAGCAACGGGGGTAACCTATTACTAAATATTGGTCCCAAAGCAAACGGACTAATCCCGGTTATTATGCAGGAACGGCTAATGGATATGGGTAAATGGCTCGATGTAAACGGCGAAGCGATTTATGGCGCAAAGGTATGGGAAAAACGTGCTGTTCAACCAAGTGACAAAACAATATTTTACACGAGGAAAGAAAACACATTCTACGTGATCTGCACCAAGTGGCCTGAAGAACCTGTTGTTGTCGATGGCATAAAAAAAGCAAAAAAAGTTTCCATGTTAGGTACCGCTCAACAAATAAAATTTTATACGCGGGGTCAAGAACTTGTTTTTGAGCCGCCTGCACTAAATCCGGGCAATCTCCCTTGTGATTATGCCTGGGTGTATAAAGTAGAAGGTTCGCTGCCTGGTAATCAGTAAATTAAAAATTTAAATTATGAAAGTGAGTTACAGACATATTATTTTGTTCTTTTTTATATTCAGCAGTTTAAAATCAATTTCCGTTACCATTTGTGTTACGCCCGCCGGAAATAATAATAATCGCGGCACTATCGATCAATCTTTCTCTATACTGACTGCAACGATTGATCACGTGAAGGATTTTCGGAAAAGTCAAGAACTCGATGAACCTGTTGAATAATAGTTGATGTGGGGAACTG
>CAZQEZ010000213.1:0-6267 GCA_964592475.1 uncultured Roseivirgaceae bacterium | reverse complement strand
TCGGTGCCCCTCCATATTTTGTAAGTTCCTATAAATTTAGTCGGTCAGTAGTGATAATAAATAAAAATAAACTATTAATCATTTAAAATACTTTGTAAGTAATAAATAAATTGCAAAAGTTTACTTATTAATAATTGTATTTTTCATTTCTGTTAATTTTGCTTATCATTGAGGAATAATTGTTATTCTTTTCTAAAATGATAAAAAGCAAGCCAAGCCACAATTATTATAATATTCATTTTGAGCCAACAGAGAATGATTTAAGTTGCAATAATGATTTTTCCAATGCTTCTGACGACAAAATCTGGTCTGACTTTAAAAATGGCAATGAATCGGCTTTTATTTTCATTTACGAATTTTATTTCGACAAACTATTAACATACGGGTTGAATTTTATCCGGGATAGAGAAATTGTTAAGGATTGTATTCAGGACATGTTCATTGAAATCCGGGATAAAAGAGCTACTATTGGCAGTACCAATGCGATCAAACCGTTTCTTTATAAAATATTAAGGCGAAAAATCATACGCTTCCTGCATAATAATGCCAAAAATGAGAAGTACGATGCAACACATGAAAAATTCACTATTGAAATATCCTACGAACAGCACCTTATTGAAAAACAATTGAACGAAGAACAAGTGAATAAGCTCAGGGATGCAATAATAAAATTATCAACCAAAGAACGTGAAGCCATATTCCATTTTTATTTTGAAGGACATTCCTACCAGCAAATAGCAGAAATAATGGGATATAGTGATATAAAAACCGCCAGAACACTCCTCTACAGAGCCATAACATCTTTGAAAAAATCTTTGCATAAGAATTTATTCCTAATGCTGTTTTAAATTCCAAATATTACATTGAATTAAGTTTTTATTTGGGATGATCATTATAAATCAGGCTAATTTTTTGATGAACCATAATTATATCAATTATTTATTTTTTTTTGAGGTTGTTTGCTGTAGATGCTGCATTCATTAGTATAAGCATCAGAAATGGCAAAGAAAGATTATAAAAATTATAGCTTAGAAGATTTCCTTTTGGATGAAGAATTTGTTCGCTGGACTATCAATCCGGATGCGTCACTCAATTATTTTTGGCAAAGCATAATAACCAATCATCCTGAGCAGCAGACCATAATGAAAAGTGCTAAAGAAATGATCCTTCTTTTTCATTTTGAGCAAGCCCAGGGAACCTCTGAAGAAAGAGAAGCTGTTTTGGGCAATATTCTTAGAAAACAAAACTCCGGAAATTTGCAGGAAACATTAAAGGAAAAAAGAAACCTGGTTTTCAATTTTTCCTACATACCACGTGTAGCGGCAGTATTGGTTTTTGTAATTGTAGCTGTTTATTTGCTAAATAATTTTATAGATCAACCTCCTAAAACAGTGGCTCCGGTAACAATTGCTACTATTACCAAAACCACCCAACCAGGTCAAAAACTATTGATAAAACTACCGGATGGCACATCTGTGCATATGAATGCTGAAAGCAGTATTTCCTATCCGCAACAATTTTCAGGAAATAGAAGAGAGGTAAAGTTTTCGGGAGAAGCATATTTCGATGTGATTGAAGATTTGGCCAGACCATTTTTAATTAAAAGTGAAAGTATTACTACCAGGGTTTTAGGTACATCTTTTAATTTGAATGCCTATCCGGAGGAAGAGGTATTAACTGTTGCATTAATTACCGGCAAAGTGAAGGTGTTGTCAGATAGCAAAAAAGAAAATCTTAACATTGATCTATTGCCCAATCAAAAAATATCAGTAAATAAAAATTCTTTTGAATCAACATTGACATCTTTTAATAAAACAGTAGAGACCGGTTGGAAAGAGGGCATTTTAATATTTGACAATAACACCTATCAGGAAGCTTTTGCCAAACTGGAGCGTTGGTATGGAGTAGAGGTGGATTTACTTAATTCCCCCAAAGAGCAGTGGCAATTGAAAGGTAAATTTGTAGACATGAGCTTAACACAGGTACTGGAAAATTTAAAATATACTCATAACATAAAATTTGAATTAGATGGGAAAAACTTAAAAGTAAGATTTTGAAAAAACAGCCGGGGTCGGAGCCGGCTGTCAAAATTAATCATTCGACCAAACTCGTGGGTCGAATTTAAATCAATTTATTACAAAATAATAATAGCAAAATTATGAAAAACAAATTACTAAAGCTAATCAAGATGAGCTCTAAGTTCACGTTTTACGGTTTGATTACACAGCTATTGCTGTTTAATTTCCTGCTGGCTTCCAATGGAAATGCTCAACTGCAACAAAAGGGCATAGAAAGTATTAAGGAAGCACGTATTACACTTCATCTGAAAAATGCTTCAATCGAGCAGATATTTCAGGCAATTGAAAAAAGAAGTGACTATGAATTTTTTTATGACAGAAATTTCATCAATAAAAATATCAGGATTGATGTGAATAATACTGGTGTTTTATTGAGTGATCTATTGTTGGTTATTTCTAAAAAAGCACAATTAAAGTTCCGCCAGGTCAACAATGTAATTAATGTTTCGGAAATTACAAACTCAAATGAAAAGGACAAAATAATTGAAGTGATCATCCAAACCCGCAACATCACCGGCAAGGTCACCTCCATGGAAGACAATGAAGGTCTCCCCGGCGTTAACGTGGTAGAAAAGGGAACCAGAAATGGAACGGTAACTAATGTTCAGGGCAATTATTCGCTGGAAGTATCCGAAGGAGCTACTTTGGTTTTTAGTTCGGTGGGGTATACTACCGAAGAAGTAGAGGTTGGTAACAGGAGTGTAATTGACGTCACCATGGTGCAGGATCTTCAGCAATTACAAGAGTTGGTGGTTATTGGTTATGGTCAACAGCGTAAGGAAGATTTAAGTGGATCAGTAGTATCCATAGATGCAAAAACGCTGGAAAGAATACCTAATGCTTCTTTTGAACAGGCATTACAGGGTAGAGTTCCCGGTGTTCAAATAACACAAGCTTCCAATGCTCCTGGAGGAGGTATTTCAGTACGAATTCGCGGTGGTAATTCCATTACCGGAGGTAATGAGCCACTTTACGTAATCGATGGTGTGCAAATTAATGCGAACAATGAAGATTTAAATCCAGGCGGTAATAACAATTTTACATTAAATAAAGACCCTGCTGGTAATGCTTTAGCCAGTTTGAACCCCCAGGACATCGAATCGATAGAAGTACTTAAAGATGCATCCGCAACTGCAATTTATGGCTCCAGGGGATCGAATGGTGTAGTATTGATTACCACCAAGCAAGGAACAGCTGGTCAAAGCTCCTTTAGTTATGAATCTTATTACTCCATCCAGACGGCAGCCACTCGATACGATGCCATGAATGTAGAGCAATACCTTGATTTTTATAATGACATTGAAATAAACAGAACTGCCCTCGATGATAGCGATAACGAAGTTAGAACCTTATCCCCGGCACTTACTTCACAATTTGCAAATACTGATTGGCAGGATGAGATTTTCAATCCGGCTTTAATGCAAAGTCAGACTTTCAGGTTTGCCGGCGGCAGTAAAGATTTATCTTATAATGCGTCTTTTAACTATTTTAATCAGGATGGCGTTGTGGAGTCTACTGGTTTCAAAAGATATTCCATACGCTTGAATACCAATGGACAGGTAAATGATAAAATATCTTTTGGCAATTCATTTACCTTCACTAACTCAACCCGGAATGCAGGTATAGTAAATGGTAATGGTCACCGCGGAGATGATATCGTGATGGCAGCTTTACAATCGCCCCCTATACAGCCGGTGAGAGATGCCAATGGTTTCTTTTATGCAACTACCAGAGACTGGCAAAATGAATTGGAAGAACAAACAGGCGAGAGCTTTTTGTTTCCTTTGGGTAGAACTCAAAACCCATTGCTTACAGCCAGAGAAGCAGTTAATGACATCGTTATTAACCGAGTGATTGGAAATATTTTTGGTCAGGTAGAGATCGCCGAAGGCTTAAGAGCGAAGATAAGTGTGGGAGGAGATTTCGCTGATGTTACCAGGGATTATTTTCTTTCCAATCTTTTAAGAAGTAGTGATGAGGAGGGATTTGCAGTTAAATCAACCCGGCGAAATATTAGTTTGATCAACACAAACACGCTTCATTACGACAGGTCATTCAATGGAAACACCCTCAATTTGATGGGCGGCTTTGAAATGCAAACCAATAGAAATGAAAGCTTAAGAGCCTCAGCTTCCAATTTCTTTACCAACACATTTAAAAATAATGCGCTACAAGCAGGTAACGAGTTTGATCAACCTAGCACCGGTTTAACCGAATGGGCAATGGCTTCTTTCTTTGCCAGAGGAAATTATATTTTAAAAGATAAATATATTTTTACCGCTACTGTACGTACAGATGGTTCTTCCCGATTCGGTGTAGACAATCGATGGGGATTTTTTCCTTCCGGAGCATTTGCCTGGAGACTGTCGAACGAACCATTCATGGATAATTTAGGCTTTATTTCCAATGCAAAGGTTAGAGCCAGTTACGGTCTTACCGGAAACACTGACATTGGTTCCTTCCGCTCTCTTGCTACTTATAGCCCCAATGCAAATTATATATTTGGAGGTAATCAGTTTTCAGGAACTTCTCCTGATCGTATAGCTAACCCGGATCTTAAATGGGAGCGAACAGCGCAATGGAATATCGGATTAGATTTTTCGATATTAAATGACAGGCTTAGTATTACCGCAGAAGTATATAGTAAAACAACCAATGATTTATTGCTTGAAAGGTCTATTCCCGCTACTTCTGGTTTTACCACCTCATTGCAAAATGTAGGCAGTGTGGAAAACAGGGGCGTGGAATTGGTTTTGGATGCTGATGTAGTGCAGGGAACAGATTTCACCTGGAATGCCAACGCTAATATTTCTTTTAACAGAAATGAAGTGTTGGATTTGGGGGGAGCTATGGAAATAATCTTGGGATCGGGTCTATGTAGTCGTGCCTGCTGGAACAATAGAGATATACTTTTGCAAGTAGGACAACCCATTGGACTTTTCCGTGGTTATACTTTTGATGGCATTTGGCAAAGCCAGGAGCAAATAGATAATTCTCCCATTGAACATGGCAATCCTTCTCCAAGGGTTGGAGGTGTAAGATATGCAGATGTGAATGGTGACGGTGCAGTAAATACAGAAGATATAGGGCCTATTGGAGACCCAACTCCGAATTTTATTTATGGTTTTACTAATAATTTCACTTATAGGAATTTTGATTTATCTGTATTTGTGCAGGGAAGCCAGGGTAATGAAGTACTTAACCATACACTCAATGATCTACTTTATATGGGTATGGGTGGTAGACAAAGTAGAATGGCAGGTTCTGCTAACAGCTTTATGCTGGATGGTTCGACTCCCGAAATCAATCAAACCACAAAAATCGGTTATGCCGGATTTGGTCATAATGACGATATTGATAGCAGGATAGTTGAAGATGCATCATTTTTACAAATAAGAAATGTGATTCTTGGGTACTCCCTTCCAAATAATGCTGGTAATTGGATGAAAAATTTAAGGTTATATTTCAGCATACAAAATCTGGCAACATTTACCAATTATTCAGGATTTGACCCGGATGTAAATATCGGTGGACAAAGCAATATAGTACGTGGACATGATATCGTAGGGCTGCCAATTACCAGGTCTTACACTTTTGGTGTTAATGTTTCTTTTTAAGTCAAAGAATAAAAAAAATTGATATGAACAAGATAAAATATATATTATTAGTAATAGCATTCACAACTTTTTCCTGTGATGATTTCTTGCAAGAAGTGCCGCAAAGTTCATTAACCAAAGAACAATTCTTTCAATCCGAGGCGGATTTCAGGTCTGCTTTGACCGCCACTTATGGTGAGCTTCAAGGTCTGGATAGCGATATGGTTAGGTTTACCAGTTTAAATTCAGATGAAGCTACTCCTGGTATCTTTGGTAGAAATAGCGGTGATAATTTTTTATTTGATGAAAATGATTATACTTCATCAAATCCAGCTTTCCAAAGCTGGTGGGCCAATTTATATGATGGCATCAATCAAGCCAATGGGATTATTGCTGCAGGACGGGATGTGAGTCTTCCAAGCGCAGATAAAGCATTAGTAAATCGCTATGTGGCAGAAGCAAAATTTTTAAGAGCACTTTACTATTTCTATTTAGTGATTGCTTATGGAGATGTGCCTTTAATATTACAGCCAACAGGAGATCTGGAAAACCTGGATGTTACTCGAAACAGCACCAGTGATGTATACACTCAA
>CAZQEZ010000212.1:0-6325 GCA_964592475.1 uncultured Roseivirgaceae bacterium | reverse complement strand
ATCCCTGGAACTATTCGCATGGCAGCAACGAAGGGTATGGTGTGCAGGGAACCACTATTTACTGGCGATTGGCGCAGGAAGGTTATATTGTTGTGGGGTATGACCAGTTTGGCTTTGGCGACCAGATTACCAGTGCATTTGGTTTTTATGATGAATATCCGCACTGGTCACTTTTAGGTCGGGCTGTTTCAGATGTAAGCCAAGTGATTGATTATTTGGTAGATGGAAAGGGGATTGCAGAGGAAGAAGTCCCGGAAACCGATCCTTCAAAAATTTATATCTGTGGTTTTTCCTACGGAGGAATGGTTGGATTATATGCTGCTGCGCTGGATAAAAGAATTGCAGGAGTAGCCTCTTTTAGCGGATTCACACCAATGCGCTCCGATACTGACAAAAAGCCAACAGGCGGAATCCGTCGTTTATGGGAATGGCATCATGTATTGCCTAAACTAGGTCTTTACAACAATCAGGAAGCAAAAATATCTTACGATTACGACGATGTTATTCAACTGATTGCTCCGCGCAATGTGCTGATTTATGCGCCCTTGCACGACCGTTTCACTACTCATAATGATATCGTGGATTGTGTGGAAAAAGCCCAAAAAGCTTGGACAAACAAAGAGAATTTTCAATTCAGAACACCCGATGATATCTGCCGATTTCAAAAAGACCAGCAGGATGTTGTTTTGGGGTGGTTGAAGAATGTTATAAAGTAAATAATGGAGTATTATTAGATCCTATCTATACCGGAAGGGCTTTCTATGGGTTGATGGATTTAATAAAAAAGAATAAGTTAAAGCCCGGATTCAATATTTCGTTTTTGCATAACGGCGGAATTGATGCAAATCTTTACTAAGAAATGAAAATGAAAAATAACATGAAATCTGCACGATTAAAATCATCATTAAACACACAGGGCAATGATTATTTTAATCGTCAAAGATTCCATCTGACAATTAAAAATCAAATTTTAAACAAATGAAAACACTGCGATATCTGATTATTTTCTTAGTTTTTGGTTTACAAGTTGTTTTTGCCCATGCGCAGACAGATGAAGAATTGGGACTACACTCCGAGGGTGGCCCATGGAAGTTTTATCCGGCTCTGGAAAAGAACGACAGTCTGAAGAATGTTCTGTTAATCGGCGATTCTGTAATGAATGGCTTTCGCCAACTTGTAATTGATAGCCTGAAAAAGACTGCTAATGTTGATTGCTGGTTGACACCAAAACATTTGAACAGCGAGCATCTTTTTGCTGACCTACAGAATGTAGTGTCTTCAAAACATTACGATGTTATTCAATTCAATATCGGATTACACGGTTGGCCGCAAGGACGTATCAAAGATGATGAATATGTTCCGTTGCTCGAAAAGTATGTTCAAACCCTAATTGAAAATTCAAAGGGTACAAAACTGATTTGGGCAAGCACAACCCCCGTAACGGAGCAAGATAAAGCTGAACTTAATGAAGAAATTAATCCTACTATTACCCAGCGAAATGAATGGGCAGTCGGTGTGATGAAACAATATAACATCGTCATAAACGATTTGTATGGGCTGGTGTCGAATAAGTTACATCATGCAAAACTGGACAGGTTTCACTGGAAACTAGAAGGTTATCAGATTATGGCAAATCAATCGGTAAAAAATATTGTTCGCGAATTGAATAAAATTTTATCAGTTAATACGATAGATGATTGTAACGTTCTCTGGAATTCACCTTCAAAAAATTCCCTCGGTTCCATGCCGGCAGGAAATGGGGACATCGGGATTAATCTCTGGGTGGAAGAAAACGGGGATTTGTTATTTTATCTTTCAAAAACAGATGCCTGGAGTGAAAATGCCCGGTTGTTGAAACTCGGAAAAGTTAGGTTATCGCTTTCACCAAATCCTTTTAGGAATGGAGCACCATTTTCGCAGGAATTGATTTTGAAGGATGGAGTAATCCATATTGAAGCTGGAAAAGCTAAAGAAAAACTGTCCATTGATGTTTGGGTGGACGCTAATCATCCGGTGGTTGAGTTAGATATAAACAGTAAGCAAAAGATTAAAGCCTCAGTCACAACAGAACCATGGAGATTGGAACAAAGAGAAATAGCAGAAAATAGTCCAGAGTTGCATTCGGCTTATGGATTAAAATCAGCTGTTGTTGAGAAAGATACCCTACTTGAAGATGCCGGGGAAAACGTGATATGGGCGCACAGAAATGAACGATCGATATGGGAATCCAACCTGACAATGCAGGGATTGGAAGGATACATAAAGGAAGGCAAAGATCCGCTGCTTCAAAATACTTTTGGAGGATTAATCCATTCAGAACAGTTGCACAAAATCTCATCTGAAAAACTAGAAACAGATGAAGCATTAAATAACTTTTCTGTATCTGTATTTGCATTAACAGCTCAAACCAACAGTCTGGATCAATGGAAAAAAGAGATAAGCATAATCGCCAGCAAGGTAATATCAGAATCACGGAAAAACCGATTTAAAGACCATACTGACTGGTGGCAATCGTTTTGGAACAGGAGTCATATTTTTGTGAGTACCCAAAACGAGGAAGAAAAAGAAAAAGTGGCCAATATTTCAAAGAATTACAATTTACAACGATACATGAATGCCTGTTCGGGGAGAGGAAATTCACCCATAAAATTCAACGGTTCCATTCTTACGGTAGATACCAAAAACCTGGATAACCGAGTTGGAGGTTTTGATGCCGATTACCGGGCGTGGGGAGGCCCCTACTGGTGGCAAAACACCAGGCTGCCTTACTGGTCGATGCTGGAAGCTGGTGACTTCGATTTAATACAACCGCTGTTAAAGATGTATAAAGATGTGTTGGATATCCGACAATATGCCACAAAAACTTACTACGGACACGAAGGTGCATTTTATATCGAGACCATGCGCCACTGGGGAACTTTTGCCGAGTCAAACTACGGACACGACCGGCCCGCCGATATGCCTGTGGATAAAACAATGAATACCTTCATTCGATACTATTGGCAAAGCGGATTGGAATTTTCACTGATGGCGCTGGACTACTATACATTTACCCAAGATGATAAAACGTTGAATGAGCTAATCCTTCCGGTGGTAACAGAAGTGATGACCTTTTTTGATCAGCATTGGGGGCGTGACGAGAATGGGAAAATCCTTTTTGACCCTGCTATGGCACTGGAAACCTATAATACTGCAGTAAATCCTTTGCCCGAAATAGTTGGAATAAACAAGGTTTGCGCCGAATTATTAAAACTGCCGGAATCGGCATTAACCAAATCTCAGCGCAATCAATACAAGAGATTAATCACGGAGCTACCTGAAATTCCCATGCGGGAAGCGGATGGGGAAAAATTACTGGCACCTGCCTATGAATACAGTGGCAAGCAAAATATCGAAAACCCTGAGTTATATGCCGTTTTCCCTTATCGCAGATATACTGTTGGCAAAGACAACCTTGATATAGCAATAAGAACATTTAATTCACGCGAATCCCGAGAAAATCGGGGTTGGCAGCAGCACTCTATAAAAGCAGCTTACCTGGGATTAACAGAACAGGCCACTGAATTGATGGCAGAATATTTTAATGCAGGAACCACTGTTTATCGTTTTCCGACCATGTGGGGACCCAATTATGACTGGGTTCCCGACCAATGTCATGGTTCAGTCGCCATGACAGCCCTGCAGCGCATGCTAATGCAATATGAAGGAGATGACATTTACCTTTTCCCTGCATGGCCCAAAGACTGGGATGTGGATTTCAAACTGCATTCACCGCATAATACTGTCGTCGAAGGAAAGCTAGTCAACAGTAAACTCATTCAGTTTCAAATTTCGCCTGAAAAACGAAGTCCAGACCTTATCAACAAGTTTAAAAATTAATCATAAGTGATAGTTGAATTGTTTGCAAAAGCTATATTCAGTTATGACATAAAATCAGATTTGAAAATGGGAAAACGTCTTTTCACAATGCTATTTTTTACGATATGCTTGATGTTTACGACTAACGCGCAAGAGGTGTTCGTTTCCAAAAAAGGGGATGATAGTTATCCCGGAACAAAAGAGAAGCCTGTGGCTACACTAGAAGCAGCTAGAGATTTGATCCGACACTACAAGACAACCAATGGTCTATCCGAAGGCGGAATAACCGTATGGATCGGTCAAGGGCAATACGATCATGAAAACCCATTGATACTAAATGAGAATGATGCTGGTGAACCACAAGCTCCCATTGTCTGGAGAACACTCCCGGATCAGGAGGTGAGGGTCACAGGAGGTAAAAGTATTCCCGCTGATGCTTTTCAAAAAGTGACTAATAGTGCCATACTTAAAAGACTTTCATCAACTGCCGCTCCTCATGTGCTACAGGTAAATCTTAAGGAACAAGGCATCAGAGAATACGGTAAGATCAGGCAGTATGGACATGCGATGCCGGTAGTGCCGGCCCCACTTGAAGTCTTCTTTAACGACGAACCCATGACTCTTGCGAGATATCCTAATAAGGGATACATTAAGATTGGAAAGGTCATCGACAAGGGCTCTGTACCACGAACACAAGATTATAGCAATCGTGGAGGTATTTTTGAATATACAGACCCCCAACATGAAGTTTGGACCGGAATAAAAGATGTGTGGTTTCAGGGTACTTTTATGGCAGGTTACGCCGATGATAATATTTTGGTTGAGTCAATCAATCCAAAAACGAAACAAGTAAAACTGTCCATGCCATCCATGTATGGTGTTGGAAGCGGGCGTGACTTTCAGCAATACGTTGCCTACAATATATTGGATGAATTGGATAGCCCTGGAGAGTGGTATTTAGATAGGGAATCGGGCATATTGTATTTTTGGCCACCCGAACCGATCTCCGAAGAATCAGTGATGGTTTCTGTTTTAGAAGATCCTATTATTAGTTTGGAAGGCGCCAGCTATGTTACCATCCAAGATCTGACGATTGAGGCAGGCAGAGGCATTGGTATTTACATGGAAAGGGGAATCCATAATCTAATAGCGGGCTGCACAGTCAGGAATGTAGGTACCAGTGGTATATTTATGGGCCAGGGTGCCAAACAGACATTTCCATTTGTTACCCATGATGACTACGAGGGTGTACCCATTTCTGGAAGAATAGGGAATTTGCAAGGGCACATCTATAAATATACCCATTGGGATCGCAAGGCCGGATCCAACCACGGTATTTTAAGCTGTGATGTGTACAATACCGGAAGTGGAGGCATCTATGTAAGTGGCGGAGATAAACGTCAATTAACAGCTGGCAATAACTATGTAGAAAACTGCAAAACCCACAACTATAATCGACGTAATAAATTTCTTTGGGCAGGGATAAATATTGACGGTGTCGGAAACAGAATTAGCCATTGCGAAATATTTGATTCCGAATGGCAAGGCATTTATGTTCATGGCAATGAACACCTCTTCGAGTACAATAACATTCACCATGTCACCTTGAATTCGGACGATACTTCCCCTTGGTATATTGGCCGTGATCCCAGTGACCGTGGGAACATCCTTCGGTACAACTATTTTCACCATATCGGCAATCCTAACCGAATGAATATGGGCATTTATTGCGATGATTCCAGCACTGATGTATTGGTTTACGGCAATGTATTTTATAAAATGAACACAAAACACGGGGTGTTATTCTCGAATAGTGGCTGGGATTTGAAAATGAAAAACAACATGGTGATCGAGCCAATTTCTTATACCGTGGAAATATCAGATCCTTTTTCTACATGGGCTAAAGGGACTGGTCCTAATATGTTTGGTGAGAATGGTCTTCTTAGAAGGCGTTTGACACAGAATGTTAATATTTATCAGAGTCCTTATTCGGAAAGATATCCCGAGTTAGTGAATTATTTAAATCCTATTATTGACGGAAAAGAGTGGGAGGGAATGAGGCCACGAAGAAATGTAGTATCTGGAAATCTCATTGTTGGCGGACCTGAAGAAATACTTTTGTTGAAAGGCGAACATGCTCAATGTGAACTGGAAAATAATTACCGAACAGACAGTGACCCTGGGTTTGTCGATTATGAAAACGAAGATTTTAACCTGAGGCACGATACTGAGGTTTTTGAAAGAATTCCGGGCTTTGAGGCATTGCCATTTGACAAAATGGGGCTTTATATCGATCAGTATAGAAAAAGCTTAAATGAAAAAAATAGACAAAATTAATCATTGGATGAAGAATTTTCAAAGATGCTTTATCATAACCCAAGGCAATCGCAAGAAATAAATTATGCTTGCGATATATGCCTTAAGTGTTTAGTTTTTGAAAAAAGCTATGTGCGAATCTAACGAGACT
>CAZQEZ010000211.1:0-6332 GCA_964592475.1 uncultured Roseivirgaceae bacterium | reverse complement strand
TGCGAAGCATTGGATTCGAGAAATCTCCTAAAGTGATGCAGCATCTCCCAGAGTGTACGGGTTTGCAACCCGGACGTATAAATCCCAGCATTTGCAATGCGGTAATGTGGCAATCCCTACGGGACTAGCTTCACTGTTTTCTATTCTATTTGCTACCCATCTTTATCCCTAGCGGAATTGATAAGACCTTCCTAAAGCTGGTCTGTGAGACACAGACCAGGGGATTGGGGGATTACAACGTTTATTGAGATTCCTTACCAGGGGAAAACACAGACCAGAAGGAAAAGAGAGATAAAAAGGCATGTAAATAATCATTCAGAATCCATCCAGAAAGTGATTGAGTGTAAATCCAGATATTTTCCCTACAACCTGTTTTCCTCCCTCAATTTATCAAGTTTAGAGGTAACGGGTTCTGCCAAAATACCATGTACAAAAATGGAAATAACAATTATAAGCGCTACCAGGGCCCATATTTCTTCAGTACCCATAAAGTTCTCTTCATTAATGGCAAAGGAAAGGTAATAAATTGAACCTACTCCTCTTATGCCAAAAAAGCTAATCGCCAGTCTTTCTTTCCAGGCAATGTTATTTATTCCTATCAGCCCAACTACGCCAGCTATTGGGCGCACCAGGAAAACAATAATTAAAGCGCTTATTATCAAGCTTAAGTTTAAAGGAGCCAATAAACCACCGGCTATTGCACCTCCCAATGCCAGCAATACCAGGGCTGTAAGCATTCGTTCTATTGACTCCGACATTTCGTGAAAGGCGATATGATATTCATGCTCTCTCTCGTAACTCCTGATCTGATAGGCACCGATGAATGTAGCCAGGAAACCATATCCTCCTAAATATTCGGTGAAACCGTAAATTATCAGTGTACTTGCAATTGCACCCAGGCCTATGATCGATTTTGCCATTTCAGATTTGGCAGCAACCGAAAACATGGCCAGTGCTAACAGGTATCCTAATCCAATACCCGCAAAAAAACCTACCCCCAGTTTATACAAAACATCCACCAGCAGCCAGCTTTCTATCCAATTACCGATCTCAGAACCTGCAAGAGCCATTGCAACTGCTAAATTGGTAAACGGGAAAGCCAATCCATCATTTAAACCGGCCTCAGAAGTTAAAGCAAATCGCACTTCATCTTCCTTCACCTGTTCTTCTGATTTTTGATCTTCTGTTTCTTTATCCACTAAACTTTTTGCTATTGGCGATTTTACTTGAACATCAGCAGCCAAAACAGGATCGGTAGGAGCAATTACTGCACCCAACAGCATGGCAGTAGCCGGCACAAAGGCGGCAATGGCCCATCCCACCCAAGCCGCCATCAGAACGGACAAGATTATGGTGATTCCCAATAACCGCCAGGTACTTCTCCAGCCCTTTAAACTCACAGGGCGATTCATTTTGATGCCGGCCCCCATGAGTGCTATTATCACAGTTAGTTCCGTTAAATGCTCTGTTATAGTGCCTTCAGTTATCGGATTAGGCGCTTTCAATCCCAGGGGTAAGGCCACTGCCAAAAAGCCCATGACAAGCAGGATCATTGGCATGGATAGGGGAATATTAGATAAAAGCCTGGGAAGTACACCTGTGATTAAAATGGCTATACCAATGAAAAATAGCCATAGATTATAATTTTCAAAAACTGAAAAAGCATCTGCTAGCGTCATATATCTAGTATTAAAAATCGACAAATAAATTGATAACCAACCCTTTATGCTATTGTTTTATGAGCAGGGATGAGGTTGAAACCTGTAGTAAATTCTTATGCAAAACGTAACCCTATTTTACTGGTATGAAAGTAATAATATAAAATTGGATAAGACAGGTTATTTTCTCCGCTGGTCAGGTTCATATCGGTCAATTCAAGGAAATGATTATTCAATCCTTTAAAATTTTCTTCATTCCAGCCATTGATTAAAATTTCCTGCGGGCTATCTCCCAAAGCGGCAATATAGGTACTTAATTTTCGCTTGGCTATTTCGGCGGAGTTGATAGGAACTAAATATGTAATTGCTATGGTGAAGGTGGGTGTAAAATAAGAAAACACTTTATTTTTTAATTTCCATTTTTAAGGTGCGAAACTTCAGTTAATAATTTATTGCCTCCATAATTTTTACTAAGAAACAGGTACAGACTCTAGGAAAACTTGCTGAAATTATTGGTAATATTACCACTTCCCTGAGAAGTGAGCGTGATATTAATAATATCTGAAAACACTAAAAAAAGAATTATGAGACCTCCAATTAACAAAATGTGATGAATGGCTTTAAATTGATTCTTCTTTTTCCAATTCTTCGGGATCATCGGAATATTGCTCATCTTTGGCTTTTTCCCCTACTATTTTCTGTATTCCGGCTTCAGATATATATCCTCTTTGCAAAGCATGCTTGGCTGCTTCTTCGGTATCCTGTACAAAAACCATCTCAAGTCCTAGCTCGGAAAGACTATCGGCAATACTTTTCACTTCTATATCACGTCCCTTTTTCGATACATTACGAATATAAATTGCCTCCACTCTTCCCGGGTAATCCTTTGCCACCTGTTGATAAATTTCAGCATCTTTTTGTCCGCTATCGCCAATCAGAATGAATTTTATTTTGCTATAGGTAGACATGATATGTTCAATTTTTTGTAGCTTATGATTGCCATGGATGTCACTGATAAACCTGTAATGGTCAATTCGGGAAGCGCGTAGCAAGAACGGTCCCGGGGGTATTCCTCTTTTAGCCGCGAAATCTACCAGCAGGTCGTAAAGTTTCCAGGAACTACTGCTTACATAAAAAATAGGATTGAAACTGGTGTTGTTATTACCTTTGCGTAAAGCATGATAAAAAGCAGCTACTCCTTCAAAAGGTAGTCGGGTATGAGCATTTTTCAGGAGAAGAAGCCTTAATTTTCTGATCATGGTTGTAGCCCTTGAAACCAGGATAGTATCATCTACATCTGAGATTATTCCAAACTGACTGTTAAATTCCGAAACCATTACTTTTCCGGTAGTTTCCACCGTTTTTTGCTTGTGCACCACTTTATCCAGTAGTTTGAAATGAATATCAAACCAGTCAATTTTTTCCGGAAGTGGTTCTGATGTTTCAAAATGAAAAGTAAAATAGCCTTCATCATCCGTATAGCCTTCTTTCACTTGCTTTTGAAAAGTGGCTCTTACCTTTACATTCGGAAAAAAATCGCTGGTATATCGCCGGTACATGGCTTTAAAGTTATCCCACTTGTTGTATCGGTCTATTGGCTTGGAAAGAGCATATTTTTCCAAAATCCTACCGGTAATATAAATATATCCTGAAGTACCATATCCCGTGTATGGCTGAATGATCGGATGCTCCAGCCATCCTATGCTTTTTTTGATTTTGAATTTTAGCTTGTATAGTAAAGTAGCAATTCTTCTTAGATACCTGGCGATGAATTTAAAAATAAACATTTTGCAGCATTGTTTCAATAAAAAATAATGGTTGAAAGGCAAATTTGTTTATTTCTGGTTTATATTTGGTTTAAAAAGGTGTCTGTTTAGTTTTAACATGATTAACGTTTCCTCAGCTATGGTGATTCCAGTTTGTTGTTCAGGAATTTGTTGTTCAGGAAATAACTGGAAAATACAAAAGTTCAGTCAATGAAATTTATGCCTTAAATTATAATTAGCAAGATTGAGTTCAATTTTTAATAATGTTAATAATAAATGTTTACTAATATTAATTATTTTTACACCTATGAAAAATATAACTGTGCAGCGATTACTTAACCTACTGATCCTAAGCATTATCATAAGCTCTTGCAAAAACAATAAACAAAATGAATTGATAACTGATCAATTTTTATCAGAAAAAATTGACGCCATTGACTCGATAATTTCCCGACCCCAAATTCCGGATAACCTCATTAATTTGATGGAATTTAGCGGTAAAAAGCCGGATTTATCCGGCACCTACGACTTTGCTTCAGATATTAGCAGCGCTATTGATTCGCTAACAGCATTGGGGGGCGGTACATTGTACTTTGCTCACACTGCCGATTTGAAAGCCTGGGTAAAAACATTTACTACTTACCGAATTAAAGGTCCTATTGAATTAGCAAGCAATATTCGCATACTGATTGACCCTTCGGTTCAGCTATGGTTTGAATTCGACCCTGTCTCTTATTTGCCTGGTGGCAAAGGGGTAATAACCCGTCACGAAGGCACCACATTGTATTCATTTTCTCCTTTAATTCGAGGCTTTAACGTGCAAAATATAATCATCGAAAAAAAATCAGGATCCGGAGGTACTCCTAAATTATTTGGAGATGGAATAAAATGGCAAAACTGGTCTACTGCCGGAGAAGATAGCTTGGAGGCTGCTGGCCAATTGGCTTCCAAGAGGTATGCCAGGAAGATAAATAATCGGGATATGCCATTGAGGGAAAGGAGATTTGACAAAATTGGCGAGCACTTTTTAAGGCCTCCCATCATTCAATTTTTTCTATCAAAAAACATACTTGTACAGGATGTGCATATTTCTGAGTCGCCTTTTTGGTGTATCCATCCTGTTTTTTCCGAAAATTTACGATTTAAAGAAATATTTTTCGACAGTCATGTAATTAATAATGATGGTATTGATCCCGAATCCTCAAGCAATGTAATGATAGAAAATATTATTTTTAATAACAGAGACGATAATGTTGCTATTAAAGCCGGGCGGGATTTAGAGGGCAGAAAAGGGGTAGATATCAGTGGAACAATTTTAGAAAATATTGCATCACCCTATATCAATCAAAATAGAATTGGCGGCATCACGGAAAATATCGTGGTAAGAAACTCGGTTTTTAAAGGTCATAATGCTATATGTATAGGCAGTGAAATGTCTGGGGGCGTTCGAAATGTATATGTATTGGATAATGTTGCCCCTCAAGGAGTAGGTATCGCTTTTTTTCTGAAGGGTAGTCGCAAACGAGGCGGCTTTGCTCATCATGTTTACGTTAAAAATAATCGTTTTAGCAAAGTTGCCTCGTTGGTGGATATCATACCCAATTATGATGGTGATGCCGAAAGTGAATTTCCACCCGAATTTCATCATATATACATAGAAAACATGTACACAGACCTGGCCGAGAGGGGTATTCGGGTGTTCGGCTGGTACGATCAACCAATACACGATGTGTATTTAAAAAATGTAAAGGTAAAACATGTTACAGAAAAGAAAAGTGAAAACATTCAGGTGTCTCAAGCAAAAGATGTGTATTTGTCTGAAGTTGAAGTGAATAATACAATCTATAATCAAACATTCAACACGTTAGAAAAAGGCAAAGTACCTCCAAAACAAAAATAATGAACTACTAGTATTCTGCAATAAGTCAAGAAATAAAAACCTGGTAGCACTTTCATAACTCTGATTATCAAACATTCAAAGTAATTATTATTAGGTATAAGGCCTCCGATGATGAAAAATATGATTTTTTACCTTTTGATTGAAATGGCTGATTTAATACTTAAAAACAATTCGGTTACTTATCATTAATACCTGCTATTCAAGTAAAATCACCAGATAAGAACATAAATAGTTTTCACAATTCAGAAAAATATCTATTGATATTGTTGAATAATTCTATAATTTAACAGATTTTAGTATTATTAATATTAAATTTATTTCATTAGCATGAACTGTGTTCCGATTGAAGAGAAGATAAAAGCAGAAAAACAGAGAAACGCGATCCTGAGTCTTAGCAATGGAAATAAAAAGGCATTTGATTGGATTTATGATCAATACAGTGAGTTCCTTTATAATTTTGTATTTGGGTTTTTAAAAAATAAAGAAGAGAGTGAAGAGGTGGTTCAGGAAGTTTTTATCAAAATATGGACAACCAGAACTCAACTAAATCCTGAAAAATCCATTAAATCTTTTATTTTCACTTTAGCAAAAAACATGGTTTTTAACAAGCTAAAAAAAATGGAAGTAGAGGAAAAGCACCGAAATTCTTTAAAAAATACTAGTTTAAATATTGCCAACGATATTGAAGAAAATATAAATTTTGAAGAATTAACAGCGGTTTACCACAATGCCATTAATAATTTGCCAACCAAAAGAAGAGAGATTTACCTGCTAAACAGGGAAGAAGAGTTAAGCTATAAAGAAATAGCAATGATGTTGCATATATCTGTTAACACTGTAAAAGATCAAATCTCAAAAGCTCTTAAGGAAATCAGAAAAATAGTCAAATTAAATCACCCAGTGTAAAATCTTTATTACCTGTAAATCACTATAGTTAATTATCTGAATACCCTTTTCAGAGTTAAATTAAAAAAAACTAGTGTGTTAATTTAGTATCATACCCAAACA
>CAZQEZ010000210.1:0-6394 GCA_964592475.1 uncultured Roseivirgaceae bacterium | reverse complement strand
TTCAAGCTAATATCTTGATCTTGAAAATCAGAAAAATCATCATTACAATGTGTAAATAATAAAAAAATCAAGGTAAGAAGTAAGTAAAACTGAGGATTCTGGTTTATTGAAACTTTCATATTATATTTATTTATTTTAGTAAAAAAGTTGTATTTATTTTAAAGTTACACCCCCAGTTTTAAAAATGAAAATTTTAAAGAAGTTTTTTCAATCAAATAAAAAAATCATTGTAAAAAATCAAAGGCCGACAAATTTTACTTTTTAGCCGAAATTAACAACAGAATTATTGAAAAAGGTAAATTATTAGTCAATATTTATTTTCTAATTCAATTGCTTATCTCCTACTTCAATTACCAGTTTTTTACTGCCAAAACGTCCATCTTTAGTCATTCCTTGTATGTCAATTAAAAATTTACCCGGTTGGTCTGAAGTTATAAATTGCAAGTGAGCTTTCCCGTTGTTACTATTCAAATCCGGCTGCCACAATAATAAAGTTCTAAAATCAGGCAAGCCTTTTTCTATTAGCTCATGGTCGGGCTCATAAAATTGTCTTTTAGCTTGTAGCCCCTGATAATTAATAATTAAAGTACGAGGGTCCAGTGGAAAATCTTTCAAATCACCATCATAAGTAGTAAAGCTAACGATACCTTCGCAAGTCAGCAGACCATGCAAATACTTTCTTTTAGCTATATCTACTTTCTGTACATTTAAGGGATCATAATCAATAATTTTATCAAAATCAAAAATAGGAACACCGTCTAATAAAACCATGGAGCTATTTCTGAAAACATCATTATTAGGTTTATCATAAACTATTAAATAGTAACCTTCATTATTTTTTCGCAGCCAAACATTTACCACATATTCTCGTATAACATCTTCCATGGTTGGAAAACGAGTATAATTATCTAAATAATAAGTATCATCAGGCTCTCCAAAAAATCCAGCAGAATCAACATCGGGCAACACCGATCTGCGAAACTTATCACCATAATAGGTGTTCTGAATTTGCACATTCACGTTACGTTGATTTAATTGATCTGCAAATTGCTCATCCAGATTAAAACTGGACCATTGCCAAACGCCATAATCTTGAGAAAACGGGTTTTCAATAGATAACTCATACAGGCTATCATTTTTAGTTTGGACTACAATTTGATTCTTTTGATAAAAATCATGTGGTTCAAAGTAAATATTCCCTTTTTTGTCACTCAATCCACCATAAACCCGGGCCTTTTTACCAGGAATTGATAAATAAGCCTTAATATAGGAGGCTGGCTTTTGGCTTTTTCTTTCTAATACTTTCCCTTTTACCAAATGACCATTTAACTCTGGTTGGTGTTGTATCTCATTTTCATGAGTCGATCGTAAAACATCCTCCCATTTAAACCTTCGCCACCCCGCGGAAAGCAAGATCAAATCAATTTCCTTCTCATCCAAACTTGTAAAATCATAATTTAAACCAGGTAAGTTGCCAGATAAATTCATGTATTGCCGAATATCAGTAAAACTACTTTTACTGAAATCGAATAGTTGCTTTATTGAAACTGAAAGGTTGGCTTCAATTGCATTTTGCTTTTCATCGTAAGTTGCTACTTGTACCTGTACCTTTTCTCTATGTTTAAATTTTAAAGAAGGTGTAACAATGTCAATATCTAACTGCTTTTCACCGGGTTTGTAATATAGTCTTTCTGCTACCGGAACTCCGGCAACATCGAAGACTGTAATGTGAGATAAATTGTCTGCTAAATCTTTCTTATTAAATAAAAATTCAACTTCACCTTCTTCTAAAAATCCTACTTTTGCATGCGTTATTTGCTGATTATGATGAATGACCAAGTTGACCAGAGGAACATTTAAATTAGTGTTTACTTTAATCTTTACCTGATCCTCGTATTTGCTGAGGGCCAATGAATAACCAGTCTTTTTTACGGTTAAATCTTTATTTATTAGAAAATTGTCGTGATCATTGATCAACAATAATTGATAGGTGTTGTTTTCTTGGGGCGTAAAATTAAATTTAGCCAAACCTTGCTTATTAAATCCAAATGATTTCAAGGTATCGTTTTTGTTTTTAACCAATGAAACTTTGGCGGCAAGATCCTGAGGTTGCACGCTTAAAGCTACATTGGCAGGTAAGCCCTCTACCAAGTATCCCCCCTCAGGGAAAATTTGTAAAGAAGCTTCTGCATTTTTATTGTTTTCTATATTTCCTAAGCTTTTAAAAGTATTGATTATTTGCACTTCCTTATGAAAATAAAATTCAGGCGCGTTGTTTTGCATCCAACTTGTATAAGCCCGTAGTAAATAATTTCCTGATTTTATATCGACTGGAATGAATAAAGAGCCGTCACCTTTTCCGTTAATCAACGAAGATTTTATATTCAAAACAGGTTTATTATTCTTATCTAAAAGCTCCAAATAAGCAACTTTACTCATGTCTAACGGCATATTAACAAAGCCGTCAATATAATAGAATTTATACCAAATGGTTTCACCAGCCAGATAGGTTTCCCGGTCGGTATGTACATATAGCTTCTCCACTAGGTTATTAGCACTAAATTCATGAAGTGACTTGCTTATGTTGTTAAGCTGAGCCTCCTGGCCTTTAACAGTATAGCCAAAAAATAGGGAGTAAAAGATAACTGCAATTATTGTTTTTTCCATTATTGCCAAAATTCCGGTTCTATATTAGTGCCTCTATACCTACAATCTACACATCGGGGTGAAGCCATCAAATATCCTAAAACATCAGGGCCAAACTCACTGTAGTACTCTGAAACAATAAGCTTCGAAACCGCCTCCTGAGGTACATTTGCTGTTAAAACTGTATCCAATTCACAAGTTGTAGTCAAGTTATTTCGTATAAAAAAATCATGATCATTTGGTGTAACAAATATTCTTTTGCGAGTGGGATTTACAGCATAAAAATAACCAATTACAGGCTCTTCAGGATTACTGGTGTTGGTAAAATTACCATTAAGCTGAAAAGGAAGCGGATCGAAAAGGGTACCCAGGTTTTCAGTGTTATTTTTTAATTCTTTATAGTAGTTGTATGCTTCTCGTGTAAGGGCATATTGCTCAACTAATACACTATATTTAATTCTAAGACTTTGAGAATTTGCTGACACTTTGTGCAGCGGGAATAGATAAATTACATCCTGCGCTAAATTATCAGAAGTGCTCACGTAAATTTCTTTTGAATCTTCATAATTCCAACAAGTATAGATATTATCAGTTCGGTTCTTAATTTCACCGTTATCGTAAACAAAATTTGATGAAAAGGCTGATGTAAGCTCCCAGGTTTCTGAATATCGCCAACGATAGTATTTGGTATTGTTATCAGGATCATGAGTAGTTACATAAAATTGAATTCCATCATCTTCTACAGTATAATTCACACTGTCAATTTCAGGAGATGGTACAACAGGAACGTATTGCGATAAATATTGCTGTCCTTGCCAAACAATTTTAAGGCGAACAAGGGTGTTTAAAGGGATATCAGTTGCCGGTAGTTGATATATGCCAGGCAAAGATTCATCATATTTGAAAGACTTTTTATTTTTATCCTCTAATTCGACTAATGCCCCAGCTATTAATGATGTTTCTGTATCCTCATTGAGATTTTGAGTCAGTGACAATTTCACTTGTGAAACCTCTCCAGCTAAATAGTTTCCATCAATTACAAGATATGATCTGTCGGCTGTAATTTCCGGAGGATTGTATGGGTCAATACAATTATAGAATAAAGCTAAGATTAAAATATAATATAGAAAATTAATTTTTCGCATCACTTTAAAATTTAAAGTTCCAGGTTAAAGTTGGTATCGGTTGGCCAAATATGGATAATTGATAACCATTGACTACTCCATCGCTCGAATCGAAAAATACTGAGTACGCGTTGCGTCTGCCCAAAAGATTATACACTGCCAATGTCCAACTGCTGTGGTTCAACTTTTTAACGATATGATTTCCTTCTAAATTGAAAGCTATATCAGCGCGCATATAATCTGGTATTCTATATTGGTTTCTATCAGAATAGTAAATTCTTTTAGCGCCCTCATAGTCATATATTGCTTGGGGCAGTGTAATTGGCCTACCAGTACTGTAAGTAAAATTAAGAGAAAATGAAAATCGACGGCTGAATCTATAATTTCCTACTAACGTAAAATCATGCGGCTTATCAAAATTACTAGGGAAAAACTCCCCTTGATTGATCACATCTCCAGTTTCAGGCTGGTTGATTTGTACCAAGGAGCGAGAATAGGTGTAGCTGACCCATCCATTAAGTTTCCCTGTCATTTTCTTTAGCATTAATTCTAATCCATACGCTTTGCCATAAGCATTGATAATATCAGTTTCGATAGCAGGATTTAAAAATAAAACAGCACCGCTTTTAAAATCCAGGAAGTTATCCATTGTTTTATAATAAGCCTCCACGGAAGCTTCAATGGTATTATTCTTAAAATTTTTAAAGTAACCAATGGCATATTGATCACCCACTTGAGGACGAATATGACTATCACTGAGCTTCCAGGTATCCGTAGGTGATATAGCAGCAGTATTGCTTAACATATGGATGTATTGTCTCATTCGATTATAACTGAGTTTTATAGAAGCATCAGCTGTTAATAAGTATCGTAGTGAAAACCTAAATTCCGGGCCACCATATTGGTTTATAATTTCACCAGCACCATAACTAGTAGTGTCTTGAATATTACTTACACTTTTGCTTACATCATTCGGGTAGGAATAAACCTGCCTGGGGCCCAAATTATGAAACATTGAATAACGTAGCCCCATATATAATGAAAGTCTTCTATTTATTTCATATTGATCGCTTATGTAAAGGGCACTTTCAACGCCCCTTTCTTGCTGCAACTGTAAAGGAGATACCAATGACTCATTGCTTGCAGGCAAAAAACTGCCGGGATTTAAATTATACAGTATTCCGGTGGCCCCAAATTTTATCGTATGTTTAGAATCCGGGAAATAGTTGAAATCAAGTTTTACATCAGACTGGTTAATTTGATAATCCATGTCAAAGCTATTAACAGGATTGGCTTTACTGGAAATATCGTAGCGGTAGTTGTTGTAAGTTGCTGATAAAACCCCGTAAAACTTATTTTTGAATACATGCTTCCATTTGATAGCAGCATTTTGGTTTTGGTAACCAAAAAGTGTGTCAGCGTTTAATCTAAAACCATCTTTGCTTATATAACCGGAAGCGTATATGCTGTTTTTTTCATTTACATCATAACTTAAATGCAAATTAGTATCGTAAAAAGACGCTGAACTATTGCTAAAATTGCTATTAGGTAGTTCTTTTAATATCCAATCAGAATAGGTAGTACGCCCACCGACTATCAAAGAAAGTTTATCTTTTATGATTGGAGCCTCCAGCGTAAGTCGACTGGTCACCAAACCTAATCCTCCACTTCCTGATAATTCTTTTTTATTTCCGTCGCGTGTAGATACTTCAAGCACTGAAGATAATCTGCCACCAAATTCTGCAGGAATTCCGCTTTTATAAAGATTTACACTGCTCAATATATCAGGATTAAAAGCCGAGAAAAAACCAAATAAATGAGCAGGATTGTAAATAACCATGTCATTAAGCAAAATCAAATTTTGGTCGGTAGCACCTCCTCTTACATTTAATCCGGTGGCACTTTCTCCTACAGTTTGCACGCCGGGTAAAGTAAGCGCTACTTTCAAAATATCCATCTCTCCTAGAGCGGTGGGAATCTGTTTAATAGTTTTGATATCAATTTTCTCCAGTCCCATCTGCATCCCTGATACATTTACATCTTTTTCCGATTCTATTATTACCTCTCTCAAAGCAACCACATCCTCTTCCATCTCTACATTTAGCTTACCATTTTCATAGAGCATCACTTGCCTAAGCGTATTTTTCATACCAATGCTTTTAAATATAAGCTCATATCGACCTTTGGGTAGCGTAATTGAATAATAGCCAAATTGATCCGTAACAACCCCTATCAAAGGATTTTCCTTATATACCTGGGCACCAATTACAGATTCTCCGGAAGTTACATCTTTTACATAACCCGCCAGATTAACTTTACCGGGTTTAGGAGAGCTGCTTTGAGTACCAACCACTATCAGTTTGTTTTCCAAACTATTATTATTACTTTCTTGCTTTTGCTCAAAATAATCTAATGCTGTCACATCATCATACACAATACTATCAACATTCTTATCAAAAAACCCCATTGGTAAAGAAGTTCTGATGTTTATATCTTTGGTAATAAATACATATCCTCTCTCATCAATGGAAAAATGAAGCTTGGTTTGTTCCTGTAATTTGCGAGCGATAGACTCAATCGTGTAACTATCCTTAGAAATTGTGACAAAAATGCTATCCAGGTCT
>CAZQEZ010000209.1:0-6444 GCA_964592475.1 uncultured Roseivirgaceae bacterium | reverse complement strand
TATTTTTTCATTTTCCATTTTTACCAAATACGATTCTGGTGCGAAACTTCAGTAATTATTTACAGGTTCTTTTCCAATTGTGTCCAGTTGGCCACTTTGCAAGCGATTAATGACTTCAATGCACGCTCTGGTGTTGTGATAAGGACATTTCCAAAAGCCCGCTTTATCTTCCTCTTTATCTACTTTGCCTCGTTTATTTACTTTGTAAAACCATTCTCCGTTTTGATGATCCACCATTTTTTTTCTGATGAATTGCCATGTTTTTAGAGCTTTTTTTAAATATTTTTCATCATTAGTAATTTGCCAGGCATTAATAAGAGCAACTAACGCTTCTGCCTGAGGCCACCAATGACGATCAGTGTCTACTTGATTGTCGTGCTTTTCGTAATAGATGCTGCCATCTCCCGCAAATCCTTCTTTCAACGTTACATCAACCATTTTCAGCACAATTTTACGGATGCTGCGCAATAGTTCCTGATCTCCAATAGTTTCAGCAGCCTTTTGTAATAACCAACTACCCTCTACATCATGACCAAAAGAAATAGTATTTGATTTTACGGTCCATACTTCATCAAAAAATAAGTGAAAGTGGTAGGTTTCAGGGTTTATTATTTTTTCTAAAAATATTTGTATCAGGTTTATTAATTGCCTTTTTAGCAATATATCAGGCCAAATTTTGTAAAGATTCGTATATGCTTCAAGAATATGCAAGTGCGTATTCATTGATTTTATTTCGTTAGCATCTCTGTCGCTAAGCCTCATGTCGTCTAGTAATTGCCAGTCTTGGCTAAAAGCTTCAAAGTAACCGTTATTCTGTGAGTCAAAGCTATATTTTTCTATTTTTTCAAATAAATAAATAGCCAATTCCAAAGCTTTGGGTATGGAGAAAGCTTGATAATATTCAGATAGGCCATAAATGGCAAAAGCTTGAGCATAAATTTGCTTTTTTATATCAACAGGCTTACCTGCATAGTCCACTTGCCAATACATACCGCCATAAATTGAATCAAGAAAATGTTTTTTAAGATAACCATACGAACGATAAGCCATTTCTTGATATTCACTTTTAGGATGAAATTTGCACATAGCAGAAAAAGACCACAGTATTCTACTATTAAGTATCAACCCTTTACTGGCATGAGGGTGGACTATACTATTTCCATCTATGCGACCATAGAATCCGCCATTTTCTTTGTCTACCATTTTATTCATCCAAAATGGCAAAATATTATCTTGAAGCTCAAGGAAAAGTTCAGTTATTAGCTTTTGCATTTATTTATTATTTAATTCAATTTGAAGATTAAATTACATAAATAAATAAGAAAACTAAAAGCCTATTTTGACAAATAGTTACATGGAAATAATTGGGGCGTTGATAAAAAATATTTAGCGCTCAGCAATTTAGGTAAAAAAAAATAGAATTAAGTACCATATCGTTTCTTTTTGCTATCAGAAGTTCGAGACCTTCCTGTAGCTTTTTGCATTGGTTTTTTCCTGATTAGCTGCTCTGGCTCTTCGTCTTTAACTTCATGTAAAAGATCAGTTTGACCCGCACCTACATAGCCATGAGACTTCAGGGTTTGCACTATTTCTTTATAGTCATTAATACTGTCGTTATGAAGCAGTTGTGCATCAGTTTCATATACTTCTTCAATTATACCAGCTGCCTTTGCCAGCATATTAAGTACATGCTGTTGCTGAAGTGAATCAGCTTTGCTGGCTTGTTTATTAACTTCTTCTTTAATTTCGTCAAAGTATCCTTTGAGGGTATATTTGCTTAGAGGGCTCATAATTATTGTTTTATAGATTTTTTTAATTTTTGTATCAAATCATCCGCGTTAATTTTCTCTTCAAAATTAGCAAAATTTTTATATTTATTTAAAATATCAATAGCTTCTTTTGTTTTATGAGTAATTGCCAGTACTAAACCTAAATTATAATAGCTGAAAGAAAAATTTGGTTCTAATTCAATGGCAACTTCGTAATGCATCCTTGCCAGCTCATAATTCTCAGCTTCAAAATAAATATTTGCCAGATTGTAATGTGCTTCAAAATGTCCACTTTCTTCCTTTAAGCAAAGTGTTAAATATTTTATAGCTTTAGCAGTATCACCTATTTTAGACTCTAATATGCCCAAATTGCAATAAGCATCAGGTAAAAAATCCTTCGATTCAATTGCTTTTAAATAGGCTTCTCTCGCGTTGTCATTTTCATTTTCATCGAGCAACAATGCCTCTTCGAAAGGACTTTCTTGCTGTCCAAGTTTAATTATACGAGCCTCTTCTCCCTCTTCAAATAAATTTAATTGTCCATATTCTTCCAGGTCAATTTTCTTTTTCTTCTTCTTTACCTTTTGGTGTCCAAATTTTAATGGAGTTTGGTTATTAAACTTGATCACCTTGGCCATACCCATAGTCTTACTTTAAATTTAACTTTTGATTTAATGTTAGCAAAGATACTAATTATCCTGTTTTTCTGCTTTCTTCTTCTTCAGTTGCTGCTTTATTTTTTCCTTTGGCTTTTTGCATTGGTTTTTTATCTGATTTAGCCTGTTCAATGCTTTGTTTCAATGCTGTCATGATATCCACAGTCTGCACTTCTTCTTCTTGAGGTATTACTATTTCCTTACCTTCTAATTTAGCTTGAACCATTTCTACCAGGGCATCATGATAACGATCTTTCATCTCAACATCCGAAAAATTCTTACTCATACTATCAATTAACGTATGCGCCATTTTAAGTTGGTCTTTATCCACATTATCTGTTTCATCTTTCAGTTGAGGTATTTGATCTACTTTGCGCACTTCGGCAGGATACCTTAATTTGTACATAACCAAGCCTTTTCCTAATGGATTGAGAAGCACCATATTTTCTTTATCCCGTAGAATAACTCTTCCGAGAGCCACCTTTTTGGAATCTTGCAAAGCAGCCTTAAGTAAGGAGTAAGTTTTGGCGGCAACATCACCATCAGGACCAATAAAATACGGTGTATCAAATAGCGTGGGGTGTACTTCTGTATTGTCTACAAAAGATTCAATCTCTATAACCTTATTTGACTTAGGTTTAATTTTTTCTATTTCTTCCGGATCTATTACCACATATTGGCCAGGTTCGTATTGATAGCCTTTGATAATGTCTTCATTTTTTAATGGTTTACCAGTAATTTTGTCCACTTTTTGATAAGAAACCGGGTTTTTGGTTTCTTTCGAAAGCTGATTAAAACTTATGGAATAGCTTGATTCTACCGCGGTATAAATTCTTATGGGAATTGTAACTAAGGAAAATCTTATGTGTCCTTTCCAGATAGCTCTCATAACTTTTTTTATTTTTTTAACTATTGAGCAATGAAAATAGTTATAAATTCTGATTTTTTCAAGTTTCTATTGCTAAATCTTTTCGTAAATGTAAAAATACAGGCTCTCTAAAGGTGTTGTTGTCTGTAATGGAAGCATAAGCTACTTCACAAATCAATTGTGGTTTTAGCCAGGTGCTAACTTTTTCGTCCTCTATTTTTTGATTAATTGGCTTATTATCAACAATAAAATTTTTCATCAGCAGCGTTAATTCTTTCATTTTTTTTTGATTAAACCCTGTTCCAACTTTTCCCCTATATATAAGTTTTCCGTCGCTTTCTTCTGCAATTTGTAAGGCTCCAAAATAACTGCTTCTATCACCTTTTCCCCGAGTATAACCAATAATCAAACAATCAGCAGTATTTCTGTTTTTTACTTTATTCCAGGCGTTACTTCTTTTACCAATTACATATTTGCTATTCAGGTTTTTTACCATTATTCCTTCTAGCCCCATGTTTTTTGTTGCTTCAAGCAATGCATTACCATCCTCCACACTTTCACTTATTCGGTAAGGGGTGTCTTTTTTTACGGTATCTATCAACCATTCCCTGCGTTGCCAAAGCGGATCATTAATTATTGGCCGGCCATCGATATAAAGACAATCAAATAAATAGCAAAATGCCGGACAGGAGACAGCTTTATGTTCAATGTTTGTTTTTCCTGACTGCTTTAAACGAGTAATAATTCGGCTGAAGCTTGGTTTTCCTTCCGGGTCAAAACAGACAACTTCTCCGTCAAACACTCCACTTACCGAGCGAAAGGCTTTTTCCGGAATTATCAGTTCCGGAAATTGATCTGTAATATCTTGGCCATTTCTGCTTCTGATTGTTATTTCCCCTTCATCTATGGTTATAATTGCTCTTATACCATCCCATTTTAATTCATATAAGTAGTCATCTCCGTGCGGAACTTGATGGCTACTTTCGGCTAGCATAGGTAGCAATGCAGTTTGCAGCCAGTCAATTTGAGGTTTATCTACTCTTTCGAGCAACCATTCCTGATCTTTAGTATTATGCATACGGTATTCACCCTGAAAGCTTTGACTGTAAAGATTAAAATAAAAACCGTTTTTTTTCTGCTTTATAATTTCGTATTTACCCGTATTAAAGATCCACATAGGTCCGGCACCATATTCACCTTTAGGTATAATACCTTTAAAAGAAAGATATTCTAATGGATGATCTTCCGTTTGCACAATTAATCTTTTTACTCCTGGTTTTGGTGGCATTCCTTTTGGTACAGCCCATGAGCGTAAAACACCATCGTGCTCCAATCTAAGGTCGTAATGTAGGCGGCTGGCATGATGTCGATGAATTACGTAGGCGTTTCCAGTAGCTTCCATAGCTGTGTCTTTTGGCTCAGTAGTTCTACCAAAATTCCGCTTTTGCATATATTTCGCCAGTTGATCTGGAGTTTTATAATTTCTGGAATCATCCAGGGTTTTTTTTTTAACGGTAGTTTTTTGTTGGGTATGTAGCGGAACAGCATATGCCGCTATAGTTTCCCATGCATCACCATGGTCCATGATATAGGGAAGCACATTGTTATAGTTAAATTTCTTTGGGTTATCCAATACAGCCGCATGATCCCAGGTTAAGGGCATTGAAACAGGTGCACCAGGCATACCCCGGAGACTATAAGCAGCCACTATGGTTTGTGAACTTCTATTTCGGTATATATCCAGCAATACCCTTCCTTTTCTGGCATCTTTCTTAATATTAAGCGTCAGTAGCTGGGCATGTTTTTCGGTCAGAGGCTGAGCGATATCTTTTGCCGCTTCAAAAACCTCATCAGAAGACCAATTAGGTTCCACAGGAGCAAACACATGTAATCCTTTGCCACCTGAGGTTTTTACAAATGGGAAATAACCTTTTGCCTCTAATGCTTCTTTTACCAAAAAAGCAATTTCAATAATTTTTTTAAAATCAAAACCAGGTGGAGGATCTAAGTCAATTACAAAATAATCTGGCTTGCCAAAATGAGGTTTATAGAAATGCATCTGATGGAGTTCTAAACAAGCCAAATTAGCCAACCACACCAAAGAAGCTTCCTCAGTAGCCATAATATAATCCTTTTTTTCCTTACTGCTTCCCAGTTTTACACTATCAATCCACCGCGGAGCCCAATTGGGCTTGTTCTTCTGAAAAAATTTTGAGCTTTCTATTCCTTCGGGAAATCGAATCATGCTTAAAGGCCTTCCTTTGATATGCCTGAGTAGGGTAGGGGCTATTTGTAGGTAATATTGAATTACTTCTGCTTTTAAAATATTGCTCTGTGGATAGAGTATTTTTTCCAGGTTTGATAACGCTATAACTCTTTTTCCGATTTTAACATTTTGAGCTTTTCTGTCCATACAGTTATAATGTAGTTGTGGCACAACTGTTTTATATCTGTTCAAATATAAATTAGATAAACAGCTTTTTATTGCTTTTGGTTAGATATGCTCTTTATAAACGCCACTTACTTAGTATGTTCACTTAATGACAGCAATACGGCGAAAGCCGATATAGCGGTTGGGTTTAGTGTATTTTACTGTCCTATTTAAATTACTTTTATATGTTGCCTTCCATGGCTATTCCTTTTTGTGAGGTCATTTCACTCACATTGTCAAAATAATTGGTTGTTGTTATCAAATAATCACTGTTGGTTACTTCTGAATTTTAAACATAATAGTTGCAGATTTTTACAGTGCCAGGAAGCACAAATTTTGGATCATTAAAATTCAGGGTGAAAAATATCACAAAGAATTGACAAATTATATCTTTCTATTAACTAATGAGTTGAAGTTTTAGATTTTTCTAAAATTGCAAAAAGATATGCATAAAAAGAAATAGGCTGGTAGAATATTCTACCAACCTATATGTTAAACCCTAAAACCATAATGCAATGCAAATTTATAAAAAAAATTGGAATATCAAACAAAAAGAGCAAAGAAAAAAAAGGTTCTATGTGAAATTGTGTGATAATCGAATTTTTACTTATTGTTTGTTATTGCATTATTTTCACAATCTTTGTTCACATCGTTCCGCCAAAAGTCGCCAAAAGTCGGAGAAGTGGACAAGTTAAGGAGGGGGAAGTCCGCTGGCGGACA
>CAZQEZ010000208.1:0-6478 GCA_964592475.1 uncultured Roseivirgaceae bacterium | reverse complement strand
CCTTAAAATCCCTCCCGAAATCTTTAAATCTTTCGTGGATGAGAGGGAGCCAGGGGAGTGTGTATCATCCCGAAATTTAAATTTCGGGATATTTTATTTTAATTTTTAAAATCGTGTTTTAATCCCATGTGGGTTAAACCGACCTTTAAATTCGAAACAAAAATGGAAAATGAAAAAATAACCCCGAGGCTTAGGCTTCGGGGTTTTCTTTACACCCTCCTTTGCCAAGTTATAGGTGCTTTATTTTTTCATTTTCAATTTTTACCAAATATTTTGGTGCGAAACTTCAGTAATACAAAACCGGGTTTTTGTCCTGGCTCTTTCAATTTCTTCAGCTATATCCGAAAGAAAGATGACGGTTTTCGATTAATAAAAATTTTTGAACGCTGCAAATAATTTATAATGTTATTTGTTTTTGTGTGGAAAACTATTATATTGCAAATTATAATTGTTTTAACTGTAAATTTATTAAACCAATAGATTATGGCCAGACTTGTAATCCTTGGGGCCGGCATTTCCGGACATACAGCTGCTCTATATGCGCGAGGCCTCCTTTCTAACAGCAAACATGAAGTTGTAGTAATTACACCCAATAGTAAATGGAACTGGATTCCTTCCAATATTTGGGTAGGTGTAGGTTTGATGAAGCCTGAGCATGTTACCTTTGAGCTTGAGCCAATTTACAAACGGAAAGGAGTTACCTATGTGCAGGCTAAAGCAATTTCAATTCACCCTGAAGGTGATGAAAATCAAAATCAACCTTATGTGATGGTTGAATACACCTCAAGTGAAAAATCAGGTAGACAAGAAGCAGTTTATTTTGATTTCCTGATCAATGCCACGGGACCAAAATTAAAATTTGAAGCTACCCAGGGACTGGGGCCGGAAAAAAACAGCCTTTCTGTTTGCACGGCAGGTCACGCGCAGGAAGCCTCCGAGCATCTAAATGAAGCGGTAAACCGGATGAAGAAAGGAGAGAAGCAGACAATTTTGATTGGTACCGGTCATGGCAAGTGCACCTGCCAGGGAGCTGCTTTTGAATATTTGTTCAATGTGGAGTTTGAATTGCGTCGTCGTGGGGTAAGAGATAAAGCCAATGTGGTATGGATTTCGAATGAACAGGAATTGGGTGATTTTGGTATGGGAGGAATGCATGTAAATCGGGGCGGTTATATCACGCATAGTAGGGTATTCACCGAATCGTTATATACTGAAAGAGGTATTGAATGGATTACCAGGTCGCATGTAAATGAAGTTGATAAAGGAAAAATTAGCTATGAAAATCTGGACGGTGATCAGCGCGAGCAGTCATTTGATTTTGCGATGTTATTACCACCTTTTTCAGGTGTGGGAATGAAGGCTTACGATATAAAGGGAAGGGATATTACAGATAAACTATTTGCAGCTAATGGATTTATGCTGGTAGATGCTGATTACAGTAAAAAAGATTATTTTGACTGGAAACCGGATGATTGGCCGGAAACTTACCAAAATCCTAGTTATAAAAACATTTATGCTGTAGGTATAGCTTTTGCACCTCCGCATGCCATTTCTAAGCCAATGATGAGTACTCGAGGAACACCAATTTTTCCTACACCTCCGAGAACTGGTATGCCTTCCGGAGTGATGGGCCGCAAAGTGGCTTACAACATTGCCGACATAATAAATGGGAAAGCAGAATCACCCACCCGTAAAGCTTCTATGGCCAAAATGGGTGCCGCCTGTATTGCTTCAGCAGGATCCAGTTTATTGAGGGGTACTGCTGTATCAATGACTATGTTTCCTATTGTGCCGGATTTTGAAAGCTACCCCGAAACAGGTAGAAGCTTGAGTTACACAACCGGTGAAATTGGGCTGGCCGGTCATTGGGTAAAAAATTTTCTGCATCATGCATTTATCTATAAAGCAAAAGCCAAACCGTTTTGGAAGGCTATTCCTGAATAACTTTTAAATATTATTAAAATGACTAACAGAACACCATACGAACAAAATTATTATCCGCCGGTACCAACCAACTTTACAAAATGGCTTCGTACCAGCCTAATTTTCCAATTTTACAGATTTTTGATTATTAACATAAAAATGCTCATTATGGCAAGAAAACATTAGGTTTTTACCACACCCGATTCCAATGCATATACCACCAGTTCCGTAGGAGATTTTAACTTTAACTTCCGTAGCATATTTTTGCGATGAGAATTTATAGTGTGCACACTCAGATGTAAAGTTTCCGCGACTTTGTTGGTAGGTAAACCTTTGGCTACCAGAGTAAGAACTTCCAGTTCCCGACTGGTGAGTTTTTCTTCCTGTAGCTCATCATGCGGCTTATTATTTTCCAACAATAATTCAAGTATTGTGTTACAAAAAAATCGCTCTCCATTGTTAATTGCTTCTATAGCCTGTATAATTTCTCTTTCACTGCATTTTTTGGTTAAAAATCCATTAATTCCACTACGAATTATATAGTTGATACGATTCCTGTTTTCATCATCGGTAATTACTAAAATTTTATGAACCGGATATTGATGAATCAATTGCTGCCACTTATGTCGGTCAAATTTATCAAACAAATAATCAATCAATAGGATATTAGGATTTATATATTTCAGACGCTCTATTAGGGTTAGGTAAGTGTTAGAAATTTCGGCAACTAGATGCAGCTGCGCGTTGTTTGTTATACAATTTTTCAGTCCCTGGCGAGTAAGAAATTGGTTATCTGCTAATAATATAGAATTACGGCTCATTAATTTAGATTCATTCTAAATAATTGTAAAATTAAACAAAATATAGTTATTTAGAAAATTTCTAAATAGATTTATTCGGAATTTTATTACAAAATTTTTAATCGCAAGATTTTTGCAATTATGTATAGGCAAAGTCAACTTTCACTGTATATTTATTGTTATGCAATATATTTTCATTACAATTGCAATTAAGTTTTATTGGTTTAATCTAATTTAAATATAGTCATGGCTTATACCCAAGAGCAAGTTTTAAAAGCATTAAGTACTGTTGATGATCCGGATTTAAAGAAGGATTTGGTTACACTCAACATGATTAAGGATGTAAAGGTAAAAGATGAACAGATAAGCTTTACTGTAGTGCTTACCACGCCTGCTTGTCCACTAAAAGAAATAATTAAAAATGATTGCATCAATGCCATCCACAAACACGTGGATGAAAAAATAGAAGTGGCCGTCAATATTACTTCGGATGTTACTACCATGCGAGTAAATCAGGAAATGTTGCCAGAAGTAAAAAATATTATTGCCATATCTTCCGGGAAGGGTGGGGTAGGTAAATCAACAGTGTCAGCCAATCTTGCAGTTGCTCTTTCCAAAACCGGTGCAAAAGTAGGCCTAATTGACGCAGATATATTTGGTCCTTCCGTACCTACCATGTTTAATGTAGAAAAGGAGCAGCCGGGTATTATTCAAAAAGATGGACGAAATTTAATTGTTCCTATTGAGCAATATGGCATAAAATTGATTTCCATAGGTTTTTTGACTCCTGCCGAAGATGCAGTTGTATGGAGAGGGCCAATGGCCAGTTCAGCATTGAAGCAATTTATAGGAGATACCGAGTGGGGTAAACTAGATTACTTGTTAATTGATTTGCCACCCGGCACCAGCGATATACATCTTACCCTGGTGCAAACCGTACCTGTCACTGGTGCTATAATTGTAACAACACCTCAAAAAGTTGCCCTGGCAGATGCGCAAAAAGGACTTGCAATGTTTAAACAGCCACAAATTAACGTGCCGGTGTTAGGGCTAGTGGAGAACATGTCGTATTTCACGCCGGATGAATTACCTGATAATAAGTATTATATATTTGGTAAAGAAGGTGGTAAAAAATTAGCTGAAAAGCATAATATACCATTATTAGGTCAAATTCCGTTAGTAGAAGGAATTAGGGAAAGTGGTGATTCAGGATATCCTGCTGTAATGAAGGAAGGAGTAACAGCAGAAGCATTTAATGATTTGGCTCAAAATGTTGCCCGTCAAATAGCAATTCGCAATGCTGAAATGGCTAAAACTAAAAAAGTAGAAATAAATTACTAAAGCTACTATGACTAAAGCAGAAGATATTAATGAAAGGGTAGAAAAGGCACTGGATAGCATAAGACCTTATTTGCAAACCGATGGAGGCAATGTTAAAATTCTGGAAATTAATGAAAACATGGAGCTTAAGTTAGAGCTATTAGGCGCGTGCGGCAATTGCCCCATGAGTACCATGACTCTTAAAGCCGGTGTTGAAGAAGCAGTAAAAAGAGAAGTGCCTGAAATTAAATCGGTAGAAGCAATTAATATCACTTCTTATGATGACCCTAAAGCGCGGTTACCAAATCGGATGATGTAGGATTTATTAGAAAACGGGATGAAGCAAATTTTACTATTTACAATTTTACTTTGTGGAACCTTGTTTCATTCATCTATTGCTCAAGTCAATCGTAAATGTGCCACACAGTTTAGATATGAGCAACTCAGCCAATTCTTACCCCTAGAAAAGCAATCTACTTTTGAAAAATGGTTACAAAATCAACCTCAAGCTCCTCAAAGATTTCAGTCATTTAGAACACTGGAAGAAAATTATAAGATTCCTGTGGTGGTACATATCATTCATAAAAATGAAGACCCCGAAGGATCAGGATCCAACATCTCAGAAGCTCAAGTGCTCTCTCAAATTGAGGTACTAAATGAAGACTTCCAAAGACTTAATAGCGATACAATTTTTACTCCTGATTTTTTTAAACCGGTGGCCGCTGATATTGGGTTCGAATTTGTTCTGGCCAAGCAAACACCGGATGGATTACCTACCAATGGTATAGTAAGAGTTGCTTCTTCAGAAAGCTCATGGAATGTGATTACAGATGAATATGAATTAAAAGCATTGAGTTATTGGCCAGCCGAAGACTATCTAAATATTTGGGTAGTGAATGACTTGGATAATAGATTTATAGCTTTTGCCACTTATCCCATATCTACCTTACCTGGCATCGATGATCCAAACTTCAATCGTTTAATAGATGGAATAGTGATTGACCATAATTTTTTCGGATCTGCTGAAAAGGGAAGCTTTTCTATTATAGATAATCAATACGATAGGGGTAGAACATTAACTCATGAAATTGGACACTATTTTGGACTTAGGCATACCTGGGGAGATGGTGCTTGCAATGTAGATGATTTTTGTAATGATACACCAAATACAGAGTCCGCTACTTTTGATTGCCCTGATGATAAAATTTCCTGTAATGGTATTACACCTGCAATGATTGAGAATTACATGGATTATACAGATGATCGATGTATGAATCTATTTACACAGGATCAAAAAGATAGAATGACCACTGTGATACAAAATAGTCCCCGAAGGTTGAGTCTTTTAACCTCGCCGGGCTTAATAGCTCCGAATTTGGTGCCCAATGATATTTCAATAAAATCAATTTTTCAACCCAATAAAATATACACTGGCACTAAAGTAGCTCCAATAGTTGAAATTGTAAATAGCGGGAGTAATTTAATCAATAGTTTCAAAATTGAAGTACAAGTTAATGATCAAATTCTGATGGCTGACTTTCAGAATGTTGATCTGGATTCGGCAGAGTCGCGGCACTTCACATTTCCGGAAATTGATTTAGCGGTAAACCAAAATGAGCTTTCATTTGAAGTTGTGCAAGTAAATGGAGTTGCTGATAATAATCCATTCAATAACAATAGTGAATTAATATTTATAGCCAATGACTTCAAGGATTTTATTCCTACAGGCCTTGATTTTAATTCAGTGGGTAACCAATGGGCAATATTAAACGAAGATAATGGCACAACCTGGGAAATAAATGAAGCCCCTGAAGGTAATAAGGCAGTTTCAATTAATTTTTTCAGGTACTTCAACAGCGGTACCTCTGATTGGCTAGTTAGTCCATCATTAGATTTTTCTCTGGCTACCGAAGCTAGTTTGAGTTTTAAATATGCACATGGTTCGGCAAGCATTAGAAATGATGGTTTGGTAGTTTTGCTTTTCACTCAAGGTGGCAAGCTGTTGAGCGAAACAATTTTTGAAAGATTTGGAACTTCACTTAATACTGTAGATTATAACAGTACCAGAACACCTTATGAGCCGGATTCAGCAGGTGCATATCGTCTAGTGAATATTAATTTAAGTGACTATGCAGGACAGGACAGTATCCGTGTCGCATTTGTAGCTATTAATGATGGAGGTAATAATTTATTTTTGGATGATATCGAATTTTTTGTAGAAAAAAATCCTTTCTCAGCTCAATTGCCCGAAGATGATTTTGTAAGAGTATTCCCAAACCCAACCAGAAATAATAATGTTAACCTGACTTTCAATTTACAAAACCGACAAGATCTACGGCTAACCATTGTAGATACTTATGGACACACCATTTACAATGAACCTCTCGGGCTGGTACTGAATCAAACTATTTTACTGGAAATGCCAGGATTGAAAC
>CAZQEZ010000207.1:0-6668 GCA_964592475.1 uncultured Roseivirgaceae bacterium | reverse complement strand
CATAATGTCCGGATATCCAGGCAACATCTTTGTAATATGCCTTTGCCGAAGCAGCCATCAGGCTGGTCTGTCCCTGCGGAGAAAACAGAAATGCTCCCGGTTCAAAAGCCCAGGGTGTAGCCCCAATATTGTACTTATATTGAATGCCTAAATGAAAATGACGTAAGTGACGGTAGTAAATGTTGCTTTCTTTTTCTTCAGTTTGCAAAATGGCGTTTTTATTGAATAATTGTAAAGCGGCAAAACCCAGTGTGAGGTTTTTATTGCGGTAGTTAAACCCAAAATCAGTATCAAAAATGGATGTGTTTTCAGCTCTTTCCAAAATTACCGTTTCGTAGGGATTATCTGCCTTTAATCGATCGAAATGAATGCGATGAAAAGAGAAGGTGGGTGATAACCCGAAGCTAATGGCATGTTGTTCATCCAGCGGAATTTTATACGATACATCGAAACTGCTACGAGTATGCCCAATAAAATTATTAACATCATTATTGAGCCTAAAGCCTACTCCCAGGCGGTATTTCGGGATAAAGGTATGCACATTGAAAAACTGCGTTTCGAAAGTGCCCGGTATACCCACCAGAAGCTTTTTATACAACAGGTAAGCCTCAGAATATCCTGAGTGGCCGGTAAATGCAGGATTAATAAAAGCCGGATTTTCATGATAATGCATCAAATTGGGTATTTGCTGAGCATTTGCAGCAACACCGGTCATCATCATCAAAAATATAAGGTATTTTCGTATCATCTTTTGTTTCTTAAAATACTTAGTGCTCCGATATATTTTTCCTGATTATTGTCAAATCGAATCAGGTAATAGTAAGTACCGTCAGGCAATATGTCTTTACTAATGGTACCATACCAGTCATTTTTATAATTGCTTTGCCGGTATACTTCCTGGCCCCAGCGATTATAAATACTGATTTCATTTTCAGGATAGCTTTCGATATTCCACACGCTCCAGAAATCATTTTCTCCGTTGCCATCTGGGGTCATTACATTACTGGGCACCACCCGGTAATCTTCAATTACTTCTACCTTTACCTGGCGCTCGACACGGCAATTATTTTTATCAGTAATGAAAACTGAAAAGGTGGTTGTTTCCGGAGGGGTGGCCTCGGGATTGGCAATATCGGAATTATTGAGCCAGTCAATAGGTTCCCATAAATAACGGATACCCCCGGTTGCTTTTAAAGTTACCCGATAGCCTTTACTTACAGATGTATCTGCAGAGATACTGGTAAAGGCCGGGGCATATACTTCAAGAGGTTGATAAACAGAATCCTGACATCCTTCCCGGGAAATAATGCCCAATTTCACTTCGTAATTGCCAGGATCCTGGTACAAATATCGGGGGCTTGTTTCCTGACTGGTATTGCCATCGCCGAAAGCCCATGAAAATGTATCACCAGCTCCATAATCGGATTGGTTGATAAAAATCACTTCTTCACCGCTACATACATTTTCCGCGGTAAAACGCGCCAAAGGTATTTCATGCACAACGGCTTCTCCGGAAGTAGAGGCACTACAGCCTTGGTCAGAGGTGGTGGCTAAGATCACCTGATACTTGCCCGGGTTTAAATATTGTTTTGCCGGAGCTTCGATCACTGCATTGGTGCCATCGCCAAAGTTCCATAAATAACTATTGATGGTACCCAAGGCAATGGAACTGGTATTTTCAAATTGAGTAATATCACCATCGCATACACCGGCCACGGTAAAAGAAGGCTGGGGCAAAGGATACACTTCTATAGGTCGCGAAACAGAATCCTGACATCCTTCATCAGAGGCCACATACAAGGTAGCCTGGTAAAGATCATCCTGATTATACAAATGATCCGGATTAAGTTGATTAGAAAAATTGCCATCGCCAAAATTCCATGAATAGAAATATCCTTCTTCGTCATCTGTTAAATTTTGAAAATTGACCGGTTCTCCCAGGCAGGAATTATCTGCTATAAAAGCAGCTTTAGGCTGAGGTAATATTTCAATAAACTTACTTTGTGAATCTTTACAACCAAATGCCGAAGCTATTTCCAGGCTCACTTCATAGCTACCTGCCTTTTTATAAAGATATTTCGGGTTTTTGTCGTAGCTAAAATTGCCATCACCATATTGCCAATAATAATTCAAGGTTCCATTGGTAATAAAACTTTGGTTGTCATATACCGCTGAATCGTAAATGCACACGTTATGCACGTCAAAAGCTGCATCCGGTTGAGGGTAAATAGTGATATTTTTAGACTTCTCGTCGATACAAGACAAAGCAGAAGTGGCTTTTAAAGTAACTTGATAAACACCATCACCACTGTATAAATGTGAAGGATTTATCTGACTGGAAGTATTGCTATCGCCAAAATCCCAATTAAAGCTCAATCCGCCGGTAGCTGAAGTAGAATTGTTGATAAATTTTACCGGCTGCCCCAGGCAAGCATTTTCAATTTCAAAATCGAGGTTACTGCGAGGATATATGCGAATCGTTTTTTGAATGGAGTCTTCACAACCATAATTGGAAAAAGCCTTAAGCTGTACTTCAAAATCACCCGATGCGTTAAACTGAAATTGGGGGTTAATACTACTGCTGCTACCCAATTGGTCAAACATCCATTGATAGGAGGTAATGGTACCACTGCTGATGGAAGAAGCATTGTTGAAATTTACGTCATTTCCTTCACATGCATTATCAAAAGAAAACTGAGGTTTTGGCAGCGCGTATATTTGTACCGTCTTTTTTAGTGAGTCAATACATCCTTTATCCGTAAATGCCTTGAGCGTAACCTGAAAATCGCCATTTTCAGCAAAGATATAATCCGGAGACTGATCTACCGAACTACCACCGTCGCCAAAGTGCCACACGTAACTGGCAATAAACCCCTTACTTATGCTTGACTGATTAACAAAACCAACTTGGTGACCTGCACACTGGCTACTAAAATTAAAATCAATAGCCGGTAAAGGATTGGTTACTAATTCAAAAACAGTAGACATCGTCGAAGGACAAATGCCATTTTGCACGATGGCCTGGAAAAAAGTGGTACTAGTTAAATTATCAACAGTTATTTTGGCATTGCCACTATTAATGGTGGTCCAATTAATTTGATCCGACGACTGCTGCCAGCCGGCTATATCACCCACGAAATCGGCCAATTGCAAATCAGTACTATTGTTACCAGGGCAAATCGAACCTGCACCGGCAATATACCCTCCTTTACTAGCTGCATCTACATTAATGGTGGCTGATTTGCTTGGTATTTCCGCACACGTTCCGCTTTTAATGATAGCCCTGTACTTGGTGGTTTGGGCAATATCTTCATAGTCAAGAATATCTGCCGTTTTGTTTATGGTTGTCCAGGGAGAATTTTCGGCGTTAGAAGATTCCCAGCGGATGATCTCTCCAACATACCCAGCTACTTTTATTTCGCCTTTATTATCTACAGCACATGCGTTGGTACTGCCACTTATATTTCCCGGTTCAGATGCCGGACTGATTAGCACATTTACCTGGGCAATTACTGCTGCACAATTGCTCACACCAGCAACTTGTACCTGGTAGTTACCGGAAAATTTTTCAGAAACATTGAAAAGTACCGGGTTTTGCACAGCAGAAGTAAAACCATTGGGGCCTGTCCATACATAAGAAGCACCAGGTATGCCATTAACCAACAGCTGCATGTTGTCTCCAGCACATAAAGGCCCATTGGAAGAAGCGGATAAAGTGACTCCTACTACTTCTTCACTACCGGTAAAGAAATTGACATTGGGGTCATTTATAGACTTCAACCTCACCCAATCGATACGTGTAGTGCCGCCAGATGCCACCGCTCCCAGGTTCACTTTTACCTGTACCGGCTTATCGTAATTATTGTCATTTCTGGATGCTGGGTTTAATAAAGAACCGGGCCAGTCAAGCTTTTGTGATCCCCTGGCTTCCCACCAAAATTGCCATATTCCTGTAATGTTGTAGGCATCGGTTGCATCGGGAGAAGGCGATTGACTATTCAAAGTAAGGCAAGCGCCACCAGCAGCCTGAGTTACTTTAAGCTGCATGGTTTTAGTTGCGCCCTGCCCGTTGTAATACATCACGTACCCTCGTGAGTTATTATCCGTTAGTCCGGCAAAAGCATCTGCATTATCAATACTGGTAAATTTTACTTCGAGCTTTAAGTTACTATCGTATGCTTGCTTGCTGGTAACAATGGCTTGATTATCGCTGGCGGTTTGCAATACAAGGTTTCCACCTGATTGATAAATATTGCCATCGGCAGATTTACAAATATTCCATAAATTACTATCAATCGATCCGGCAGAGAAATCATCGAAAAAGGTAAAAACTTTATCACCACTGCTTATTGGCACCCCGCTACTATTGCCATAAAACATATAAATGGTAGAAATGCCAACAGGTAGTGAGGCTATTTTAATCCATACCTGCGATTGATTACTATTGAGCGTGCTTGTTTCCAACCAATAATCCAGGTTTTTGCCATTGTAATCCAAAAATCGAATATCTCCGCCATCAATTTTTAGTTTGCCGGCAGTTAACAAAGCCTTGCCATCAAAAGTATAATTTACTACCACGTTGTTGCTGGCTGCATCAGCATTATTTACTTCAATGGCTTTGCGATAAAGCCATCCTGAAAGGCATGGCTGAGCATGAGCCGTTAGGGATAACAAGCCGAAGAAAGCGACAACAAATGCTATTATGTAACCTCTTCTCATTGCTTTATAAATTTTTTAGTAATCATCTTTTCTCCATTATTTAAACTTACATAATACAGACCCGGTGCTATTCCGGAAATATCAATTGTTTGCCTATTTTGAATAGCATTAGAATATATTTTTTGACCACAAGATGAGAAAACAGATACTTGGCTAATCCGATGATGCGAATTATTCCATTCTATTTGAATAAATGTGCTTGCCGGATTTGGTATGATCTGCCATGCATGCCTATGAATATCTGTTTGCACACTACTCACTACATTAGTGATATCTCCTTGTAATAGCGGTCGATAATTGAAATAAAAATGGCGCATGTGCTCAACCTGGCCCCGGGTAAAAAACTGAGCACAATCATCTTCTAGTAAATTCATAAAGTTATTTACCATGGACACTTGTTGACAAGATTGCTGGTTGGAAATGCAATTATAAATAGAAGCGGCTTGTAAAGGTGTGTCTTCGATTCCATCGTCGCTATCGCAGCCACCGGTACCTTCCAGATGCTGTAGTCCTAAATAATGGCCGATTTCATGTACCAGTGTTTTGCCTAAATGCGTGGGACTGGTAGCGGTACCGCTAGTACCAAAAGCCTGATAATCAATAATTACACCGTCAAAATTATTACCATTCACAGCATTACCTGCAATACCCACTACATTATCCGGCAGATCTCCAACCCAAATATTGAGGTATCGGGCAGGATCCCAGGCACTTACGCCCTCTTGCTCCGGGTTAGTAATGTCTAAACCAGCAAATCTTTGCTTAGTGGTATAAGTGCGAGTAATGCTGGTGGTAGGGTTACCAGTATAATCATTTCGAGCCATGCTGAAGAAGATATTAGCTTTGGCTATTATTTCATTGTACTCCGGGTATTCATTAGCAGCGGCAATATCATTGAAATAACTATTGAGCTGCCTTATTTGCGAGTGGACCTGGGCATTCGATATATTTTGAGATTGCGTATGATAAACCACATGAACCACCACTGGAATAATAATTGAATCCGCAATGGTTATCCTGGCATGCTGTTTAATATTAAATCCTATAGCAGGTTTAAAAACGCATTTTTTGTCTTGCGCAAACCCAACTGTAGCAATTAATACAAAAGATATGATAATAAAAACACGGCTCATGCTACAATTTTAAAATTCGTTTAGAAATTACAATATCGTGGTTAATAACAATTCGCATCAACATCAACCCATGAATAAATCTACTGGTATTGATAGTTTGCTTAATTACCTTACCTTCACCACTAAAGCTTTTAAGAACTACGCCATTGAGTGAATAAAGAAACACCTGAAAATGAGCAGGGCGTGACAATTTCATTTCCAGATTGAAATAATTATTGACCGGATTAGGATAAATTTTCAGATCCTCTACCGCCAGCAACAAATCAAAGTCACCCTCTTCTACTATATCCAGTTACTATATCCAGTTGCTTCAAAGACTGAATTACAATATTCTTACTCAAAGTATCTGTGCACACATCATTGGAAGCCGTTAATAATACTTTATATTCACCAGGTATGTAATAAGTATAAATAGGATTGTATTCGTAGCTATTAGAGCCATCTCCAAATTCCCAAAGGTACCAGGTTGGCTCAGGTTGAGTTAATTGTATGAAGCTTAAACTATCGCCTACATTGGCAAGACTCGATACCAGAAAATCGGCATTGATGCTATTGGTTGTAAGAAATACCCGCATTGAATCGGAAGCGCTACATCCAATTTCATTGGCTACTACTACTTTGTAGGTACCAGCCGTATCGATATTAATGATATGGGCATTTTGTAAATTGATTTGTTCTACTCCATTGATGTACCAGCTATATTCATTTCCCGGCTCGCCTACAGTAAGCAAAGCATCCTGACCCCGACACACCAATTTTTCTTCCGGTAAGTCCACGATTAAAGCAGGAAGTACTTCCACATACACTTCGTCTTCG
>CAZQEZ010000206.1:0-6682 GCA_964592475.1 uncultured Roseivirgaceae bacterium | reverse complement strand
TTGCCAACCTTTATGATTTTAGGGCAAAGTGCCGGATGCGCAGCAGCTATTGCTGCTGAACAGCAAATTAACGTCCAGGATATATCTTATTCTCAGCTTCGAAATAAGTTGATAGAGAATAATCAAATTTTGGAAATTCCTGAGGACTGGTTAAGGTATGTCGATGGCGAGTAAAACTTATAATCTTTTGTTTGTGAATTAATAAATGATAAATAATGAAACGAATTATTTTCATATTTTCAATATTCCTTTTTGTAAACCAACTTAATGTTCTGAGTAAAGGTAGTTCTCCTAATATTCTCTGGATTGTTTGTGAAGATATGTCGAAAGACCTGGCGTGTTATGGCAATGAACTGGTTAAAACACCAACTCTTGATAAGCTGGCAAAAGAAGGGATGCGTTTCAATAACATGTTTACGGCTGCCGGAGTTTGTTCTCCCTCCCGCACTGCCCTGGCTGTGGGAATGCATCAGGCTTCCATTGGAACAATGCACATGCGCTACTCTGATGAATTAAAACCTGATTTGCCCGAAGGAGTCAAAACTATCGCGCACATCCTGCAGGATAATGGTTATCAAACCCTGGGAATTGGGAAGCATGATTATATGTTCAGTCTTGATAAACCACCTTTTCAATATAAAGAAATTGAAGAGTTGGAGGATGATAAACCGTTTTTTGCCAAGGTTCATTCGCATTATACACATCGTATTTTTGAAAAAGATACTGTAAATCCGATAAATCGGGGTGATGTTACTCTCCCGCCATATTATCCTGATGTTGGCCCTCTCCGTGAAGATTGGGCTGCTTACTATGAAAATATTCAGTTGCTCGATAATGAAATAAAAGGAATTTTAAATGATTTTAATGAAAAAGAATTACTTGAAAATACCATCGTTTTTTTTCTATCTGATCATGGGAGACCTACTTTAAAAGGAAAATACTGGATGTATGACAGTGGGATTAATGTCCCGTTTATAATCTACATTCCAAAGGGAATGAATATACCTGAAGGTTTCACACAAGGTAAAGTCAGCGATCAACTTTTATCTTCAATCGATATTTCAGCTACGACACTTGCACTTGCAGGGATAGAAAAACCGCATTATATGCAAGGTAAAGTATTTTTGGGTGAACAGTCGGAACCGGAACGGGATTACATTTATGCTTCACTCGACCGTATTGGCGGCGTTCATTTTAAAACACGTGCCGTTCGTTCAAAAAGATATAAATACATTAAAAATTTCAACAACGGTTTGTCCATTCTCGAGTGTTCGACAGAATACCGGAAAGCCCGGTTGCCTTTTTACAATACTATCTGGTTGCTCGATAATTACAACAAATTGAATGAAGTGCAAAAAACGCTGGTTACCCCACTTCCATTGGAGGAATTATACGACTTGGAAAATGACCCTTACGAAACCAATAATTTGGCCTACAAAAAAGAATTTCAGGATATACGGGAAAAACATGAGACCATTTTAATGAATCATATTAAAGAAATCGATGATAAGGGATTTTATCCGGATTCACCCGAAATTCAAAAACACTTTATCGACTACAGAACAACTAATAAAGAAATGTACAGGGAAGAGAGGTTAAATAGTTTTCTGGAAATTGAGAACCAGCTTAAAAAAAACGGAGATATTTAGATTATGAAAAAGCAAATTGCATTATTGACTTTTTTTCTTTTTTTCTTTTTTTCTTCAGGATTCAGTCAGGAAAAACAAATTCGAAGCATCAGTGGAGTGATTCCATCACTTACGATGACTGCCGACCATTTTCCACGAACAGAAGCCGGTATTGGTGCATTAATGCCTTGGGCCAACCGTCTTTGGGCGGTAACTTATGTTGCTCATCTTACACCCACTGGCAGTGGTACTGGTTTATACGAGATCGATAATGAACTTCAGCTAAAAAAACATCCGGCCAGTGTAGTAGGCACTTATGCAAACCGTTTAATCCACACCCAAAGCATGCAGTTGGCCATTGGCCCTTACCTGATTGATACCCTGGGAAATGTCAGGCTAATTGAAGAATTTACAGAACACCGGTTGGCTGCAACTATGTCGCATTTGACGGATCCAGAAAACAAACTCTATTACCTCGCAATGGAAGGAGAGTTTTTTGAAATAGATGTGCATACTCTGGAAGTGAAGCAGCTTTTTCAGCTAATGAATAAGTTAAAAGAACCTAAAGGCTCAAAACCACATTTTAAAAGCGGTTTTACAGCTCATGGCAGAGTTGTGGTTTGTAATAACAGTTATAACACCCAGGATTTTAATGGTGAATGGAGTGCTGGCCGCCTGGCTGAATGGAACGGAAAAGGAGACTGGAAAATTCTGGAGGAAACAGCATTTACCGAAGTTTGGGCTGCCGGTTCATTTGGGCAACCGTTAATTGCCACCGGGTGGGATAATATTTCCGTTATAATGCGCGTGTTTATAAATGGTGAATGGAAACGCTACCGGCTGCCCAAAGGAAGCCGTACTTTTGACCAAACAAGCTGTACTGAATGGATGCGCGTGCGTGAGGTGGAAACCGAACGTGCATTAATGGATTGCCATGGTTTATTCTATGAAATAGGAATGCACACTTATGGCGATGAATTGTGGGCAATCAAACCTGTTTCGTCACATCTGCGTGTTATTCCCGATTTTTGTTCGTGGCGTGGCATGCTTGTTTTTGGTGGTAATCAGGCTACTCCTATGAAATTCGGGCCCCAGGATAGAAATCCGCTGGCAGGCCAATCCCAGGCAGGCTTATGGTTTGGAAAAACAGATGATATTTGGAATTTTGGGAAACCCACCGGTTTTGGAGGAGTTTGGTACCAAACTGAGGTTAATAAAAATGAAGTATCTGACCCTTACCTGATGACTGGGTTCGATAAAAAATCGGTACACCTTTATCATGATTCAAAAGAGACCGTTGAATTTACCATTCAAACTGATTTTATGGGAAACGGGGATTTCAAAGATTTTAAAATAATATCTGTAAGACCCGGTGAATATATTCATTATGAATTCCCTGATGCATACAGCGCACACTGGTTGCGACTATCTGCAAATAAGGATTGTTCGGCAACTGCAATCATCATTTATAATTAAAATACAAATGAAATTCGGGCGATATAAAATAAGTAAGATTTTTAATTGGGTGATCCTTTTGGTATTGACAGTAACCCATGTTGTAGCTCAAAACAATCAGCCTAACATCATTTTTATCTATTCCGACGATCAGCGATATGATGCACTTGGGATTAATGATAACAATGTAATCATAACTCCTGAACTAGACAAAATGGCTCAACAAGGCATCCGGTTTACCAATGCCAACGTGGTTTTTTCATTATGCAGTCCGAGTCGGGCAGCTTTGCTTACCGGACGTTACGGCAGTGCTAACGGGGTTTTACAGTTGGGTAGTGACCTCAACCCGAATGAAAAAACTGTTGCCAATTATTTACAGGAAGAAGGATATCTTACAGGTATTTCAGGCAAATGGCATATTGGCAGGCACCCGGCTGATGCCGGATTTGATTTTTCAGTGTACTTCGAAGGAAACGGAACGTATTACGGACGCACAATTTATGATGAAGGAGAAAAAATCAACCCCGAAATGCATTGTGACTTATATTGTGCCAAACGCTCTGTTGATTTTTTAAAAGAAGCTGCAAAGGGTGATAAACCATTTTTTCTGTGGCATAATCCACAAACTCCTCACATGAATGGGAATTTAATTTGGGATGCACGAGTGGCAACAACCAAAAAATATAATGTAAATGAAATGCCTGTTGCTAAAAATCGTTTGGATGATTTAACCGGCAAACCGGAATACCTGAAGCAGGTAAGAAATCTCACCCAGGCAAAAGTATATGGTTATCCTGATTCGGAAGCAATTCAGCAACACACAATGGAATATTATTCGGTAATAACGGAAATGGAACAGTTTCTTGGCCTTATATTCCGTGAATTGGATGTTCTCGGCCTCCGCGAAAACACCTACATTTTTTTTATGAGCGACAATGGTTGGATGTTGGGTGAACATGGTTTTACCAGTAAAGTGCTTCCTTATCGTCCTTCTTCACGGGTGCCGTTTTTTGTGGTTGGCCCGGGAATAATACCTTCTGTTAACAACCAGATTGTATTGAATATTGACATCGCGCCAACTATCTTAGAACTGGCAGGTATTGCAGAACAACCGAATATTCATGGAAAAAGTATTGTTCCCCTTATGAACGGAAAAGACAATGAGTGGCGCAGTGAATTTATTTATGAAGGTTTGGGAACCTTCGGCGGTGCAAAACCAAACCTTACCGTAATAAGTGAAGACTTTCGCTATATTATGACTTACGAGGATAGCTCTCTAAAAAAAACCAATTTCGTTGAACTGTATAATCAAAATGACGATCCTCAGGAAATGAAAAACTTGGCAAACTCTTCGCATCAAAAAAAACGAATAAAAGAATTTAATAAATTGATAAATAATCACATTAATACAATCCTAAAATGAAAACAAATTTCTGTTTACTATTCACTGTTATCTTTTTGCTTTCATGCACTAATGGGCAGAATGAATTCGAACAACCCCGTCAAATCAGCGGCATTTACCCCCACCTTGCCTATTACAATAACGAAAGGGAGTGCGGAACAGGTGCCGTAGTTCCATGGGCCGGCCGATTGTGGGTAATCACGTATGGCCCTCATCTTCCATTTGGTTCTTCCGATAAACTGTATGAAATTACACCGGAACTGGAACAAATTGTTCGCCCGGAAAGCATTGGCGGAACACCAGCAAACCGCATGATCCACAAAGAAAGCGATCAACTTTTTATTGGCCCTTATGCCATTGATGCCAACTGCAATGTTCGGGTTATCCCTTATGAAGAAATGCCGGGACGCCACACCGGGAATGCCCGTCATCTTTTTGAACCGGAGAATAAAATTTATTACGGGACAATGGAAGAGGGTTTTTATGAAGTGAATGTAAATACACTGGAACCCACCATGCTTTATGAAGACCGAAATGTAACCAATCAGAAAGAGAAAGATGAATCAGCAAACCTTCCCTCTGCATTGCTCAAAGGTGTCCACGGCAAAGGATTGTACTCGGGGCAAGGTGTAATGGTTTATTCCAACAATGGCGAAGCAGGGCAACTGGCTCTTGAACAGTTCGATATTGAAGCCGGTTCATTATCGGAATGGGATGGTAATGAATGGAATCTGGTGCGCCGCAATCAGTTTGTTGAAGTAACAGGTCCGGGAGGAATTTATGGCAATGAAAATTTTGAAACCGACCCAATTTGGGCTACCGGCTGGGATCACAAATCAGTTATTCTAGGTGTACGCAACCCGGAAACAGGCTGGGACTTTTATCGTCTGCCAAAGGCAAGTCATAGCTACGACGGTGCCCATGGCTGGAATACAGAATGGCCCAGAATCCGTGATGTGGGAACCGAAACAAACCCCGATTATCTGATGACCATGCACGGTATGTTCTGGCAATTTCCGGAAACGTTTACTGCTGAAAACTCAGCAGGAGTTCGTCCCCGGTCAGCCTACCTGAAAGTAATTGGCGACTTTGCCCGCTGGAACGATCGCCTGATTTTCGGATGTGACGACTCAGCAGAGGCAGAATTTCTCAACAAAAGAAAACAAAAAGGCGGCATTGAAGGCCCGGGACAGTCGAATTCCAGCCTGTGGTTTACCGATTTTGACAAACCGGATCAACTGGGACCTGCCACAGCTTCCGGATCAGTTTGGCTGAACGAAAAGGTTCAGGAAAATGAAATCTCGGAACCGATGCTTTTTTCCGGCTGGACCAACCGCTGCGTATGGATTCATAATGCCGGCAATCAGGCTGTGGATTTTGTTTTGGAGGTGGATAAAAACGGAAATCAAAACTGGACTGAATTACAAATGGTTCAGGTGGAAGCCGGTTCAACTCAATTCATTGAGTTTAATGAAAATGAAACCGGAGAGTGGATTCGTGCAAAAGCTGCAGCGTCAACAGTTGCAACCGTTCAATTTAATTATTCGGATAAAGATGAGCGTCCTTCTGCTCCTGCTCCAATTTTCGATGGAATAGCCGCGGTTGGAGAATCAGATGCCAATGGCGGGTTGCTTTACGGTTTGGGTGACAATCGACGGGCACTGGGAGTGGCTGCAGTTCAGTTTGAAAACAATGATGAGATTCACAACGGTTATTACGAGCTGGATGAAAAACTGAACCTGGTGAAAAAGCAAGATACGGAAACTGAAAAATTTATTCGCGAAAAATTTGCAGTTCCTGAAAATGTAATTGAGATACAGGAATCTTCGGTTTTGATTATCGATGATAAAAACCGCCGTTGGAGACTGCCGCTCGGTGATGATAAATTCGGAGAGTTAACCAATGCAGCACAATTGCGGATTGCCCGCGAAGTAGCAACGGAAAGAGACTTGTTCAACGCCGGTGGAACATTTTATGAACTTCCTGCTGAAAATGCCGACGGGTTTGCCAAAATTCGTCCGGTTGCTTCTCACGATTTTCGGATTCACGATTATGCATCTTACCGCGGAATGCTGGTAATGACAGGAATTGATCCAGAAGCAGAAACCGGAGAACACATCATCCGTTCTGAAGATGGAGAAGCTGCTGTTTGGGTAGGTGTCATCGACGATTTGTGGGAAATGGGAAAACCGGTTGG
>CAZQEZ010000205.1:0-6718 GCA_964592475.1 uncultured Roseivirgaceae bacterium | reverse complement strand
AGTCGGACAAGCGGACAAATTAAGGAGGGGGAAGTCCGCTGGCGGACAGGGGGTGATTAAAAAGCAAATATTCATTCTAATATTATCATGAAATTGAAATATTTTAATATTGTTTCAAGTCTTCTTGTATTTACCAATAAGCATATTCCACAATAAATCATATAGAGCACTTATTTTGAAATCGTAAGTCAAAACCATTCTCACACATTTCATGCAGTCATCTTTATACGCTAACTTTGCCTTTCAATTTGAAACATTTCTATGATAGCCATAAATAATCTAAGTTACTACATAGGAGGTCGGGCGCTTTATGAAAACGCAAACCTTCACATTAAACCTCAGGACAAAATCGGTCTTATTGGACTTAATGGTACTGGGAAAACAACTTTACTCCGGTTAATTAATGGGGATTACACCGCTGATGGAGGTGAAATTAATAAAAGTAAAGACTGCACTATAGGTTACTTAAACCAGGATTTGCTATCCTTTGAATCTAAAGAGAGTATTTTATCAGTTGCCATGCAAGCATTTGAAAAACAGCTGAATATGCAGGCAGAAATAGATGCGATTATAGCACAAATGGAACAGCAATATAGCGATGAACTGGTTAACAAGCTCACCCAGTTGCAAGAGCAATTTGAAGCGCTGGAAGGTTACACCATTCAATCAAAAGCGGAAGAGGTACTTGAAGGAATTGGCTTCAATACAGAAGATTTACAAAGGCCGTTACATGAATTTTCGGGTGGATGGCGTATGCGGGTAATGCTGGCAAAGCTGCTGCTTGAAAAGCCATCGCTACTGATGCTGGATGAACCAACTAACCACCTTGACTTGCCCTCTATTCAATGGGTAGAAAACTATTTGCGTAATTATGATGGAGCGGTAATTATAGTTTCCCACGATAAAACATTTATCAACAACAGTTCGCAAAAGATAATAGAAGTAGAAAACAGAGATCTGGTGGAATATGAAGGTAATTATGAATTTTACCTGGAAGAAAAAGCACTGCGAAGCGAAATACAGCAAAATGCTTTTGAAAACCAACAACAAAAAATAAAGCAAGCCGAACAATTTATCAACCGGTTTCGGGCCAAAGCAACCAAAGCACGACAAGTACAATCGCGCATAAAAGCCCTGGAGCGAATGGATAAGGTAGATGAAGTAGTAGATAATAATGTAAGCGTAAATTTTCGCTTCACGCTAAAGCAGCAATCGGGCAGATACATTGTAAACCTGGAACATATCAATAAATCTTATCCGGAGGTAGAAATTTTTAAAAATGCTAAGGCAGGAATAGAACGGGGCGATAAAATAGCATTAATTGGAGCGAATGGTAAGGGTAAGTCAACACTACTACGGATAGTAGCAGGAACTGAGCGTTTTGAAGGTGAGCGCAATTGGGGTTATAATGTAGACGTTGCTTTTTTTGCACAGCACCAGCTGGAAGCTTTGCATCTGGAAAATGAAATACTGGAAGAAATGAAGCAGGCTGGCAGCAATAAGTCTGAGCAGGAACTGCGTAATGTCCTGGGCTCTTTTCTTTTTACCGGTGAAGATGCCTTTAAAAAAATAAAAGTACTATCCGGCGGGGAAAAATCAAGAGTTGCATTAGCTAAAACATTAATTTCAGAAGCTAACTTTTTAATTCTTGATGAACCTACTAATCACCTCGACATACAATCGGTAAATATACTGATTCAGGCACTGCAACAATACGAAGGAAGCTATATAATAGTATCGCACGACAGGCACTTTATAAGCCAAACCGCCAATAAAATTTGGTACATTGAAGATAAAGATATAAAGGAATATCCTGGCACATATGCCGAATACAGCTACTGGCAACAGAAACAGCAAACTAATGCAAATGCAATAGAAAGTTCCAGAAAAGAAAAAGTTAAAGAAAAAAAACCTGCCAATACTGCTGAGAATAAAGAGCAAAAAAACCAACAAAAAAAGCTGGAAAGGGAGTTGGAAAGCATAGAAATTAAAATCGCTGATTTGGAAAAAGAGAAGAAGAAGCTTGAAAATGAACTGGCCAAGCCTGATGTGTATGCTAATGTAGATAAAATGATGGAAGTAAATGAAAAATATGAAAAACTAAAAGAAGCGATTACTGAATCTCAGAATGCCTGGGAAGAACTTGCTGAAAAAATCATTTAACTACAGTAAAACAAAGGCTGGCCTTCAATGACCTGGCCCTTCAAAAATAACCAAAATAGCTGGATTTTAATAACATAAGCCATCTTTTCCTGTTCATTGAGTATAAATTAATTTTTTTTAACTTAAAATTTTTTAATTATGGAAACTCAGGAAAAGGTAAAAAAGAAAGTAGAAAATTATAACTCTGAACATAGAGAAGGCAAAATAGCTACTGCACTGGAAGAGCAGACATCAAAGATTCCTTCAGATGCTTTTCTATGGGCATCGTTTGGTTCTATTATTGTATCGATAACTTTTAAAGTAATGGGCAGAAACAAAGATGCACTATTTGTAGGGCAATGGGCTCCTACCCTATTAATCATTGGCCTTTATAATAAGTTGGTGAAATTACTTGGTCACGAATAAAATGTTAGAAACCCTTGAAAAAGGGTTTTTTGCTTTCATAGCTTACCAACAACTTCCATTAATAATTAATACCCCCACGCTGGTGTAATTAACACTCTCCCGTTTATTTTACATATTTTTCCCAACTTTTAATCAGCAGCCAGAAAAAATATTCTATTTGCTGCAACCCTTTGCAATTTTTGCTGTCTTTACTACAACTAAATTAATTTTTAAAATTTGATATTGAATAGATGCATCAGAATTTAATCGATGGATGTATACGAGGCGAAAAGTCGGCACAATTTCAACTATATAAACAATACTCCAAAGCAATGTTTAACATCTGCTATCGGATTACCAACAACCATAGTGATGCCGAAGATGCCCTGCAGGAAGCATTTATCAACGCGTTCAAGTATATAAATGAATTTGAAGGCAGAAGCTCGATAGGTGCCTGGCTTAAAAAAATTGTGGTAAATCAGGCGCTTAATTTTATGCATAAGAAAAAACTTGAATTTACCACCCTCAACGATCAGCATCACCTGATAGAGGTTGATGAGACGGAAGAATATAACTACGTGCTGGAAATAGGACGCATTAGAAATGCCGTGCAACAACTGCCTGATGGATATAGAATTGTATTTTCTCTTTATCTACTTGAAGGGTATGATCATGGCGAAATAGCCGAAATATTGAAAATAAGCGAATCTACATCAAAGTCGCAGTACAATCGAGCAAAGAAAAAACTAAAAGAAATATTAAAAGAGGAGGTTTATCATGAGCGATAAATTAGAACAATTTATAAAAGAAAACAGAGGGGCGATGGACCCAATGGAGCCACCTAAAGGATTATGGGATAAAATAAGCAAGGAAAACAAACCTGGTAAAAGCAAAACTTTTAACCTAAATTATCTTTGGAAAGCCGCTGCTATCGTATTTTTTGCTATTACTTTGGGCTTATGGCTACAGCAACAGGAGAATATAAACCAAAAAGGACAAGTTGCTGATAAGAATTCTCCGGAAATTGAAATGGCACAAGTAGAACAATATTACAATTCATTAATAAGTAAAAAAATAAATACCCTGATAACAGATGAAAGCCTTAGTGCTGAAGTAGAAAAAAAGTTTTTGCAAGATGTGGAAAAACTTGATGCTGCTTACCAACAATTGAAACAACAACTGGAACATACCTCCAATGAGAAAATAAAAGATGCAATGATCGTAAATCTGCAGATGCGCATTGAATTACTTAATCAACAATTGGAAATTTTAAACAACATTAAAAAAGTAAAAAAAGATGAAAAAGCATATAATATTTAGTTTCCTATTATTATTGATCACAATAAATTTATGGGCCTTTGATCGTGAAAAAAAGATCACCAGATCTTTTAAAGTTAATAATGGAACCAAAGTCAAAATAAAAAACTCCTTTGGCAAGGTACATATTAATACCTGGGATAAAAATCAAGTGGATGTGGAAATTGCAATTCTTACTAAAAGCAAGAACGAGGCAAAAGCACAAGAAATGTTGAACAAAATAAAAATTAAAATAGAGGAGAATTATGGTCAGCTTGAGTTTAATACCGAAATAGGAAAAATAAATAGTAAAAACAATGAATCATACGAAGTAAATTACACCATAAACATGCCTTCAAAAAATCCACTCGAGGTAAAAAATTCTTTTGGCGATTTTTATCTCGATGATTATGATGGACCGGTAGAATTAAACCTTTCTTATGGCGCGCTTAAAATTGGCCGCCTAAATGGACCTGCTGAAATTAAGGTGTCATTCAACAAAGGTGAGAACATAATCAAATCCATTAGTAAAGGTGAATTGGACGTGAGTTATACCGATCTAACCTTAAATTATGCAGAAAACCTCAATCTTGACAACGAATTTTCAAATGTGACAATTGAAAATGCAAACATGTTGGATGTAGATGTTAGTTATGGCAGGCTTAAAATTGATAAAGTTAACAGCTTATCAGGCGACCTGGAGTTTAGCAGCCTTGATTTAGGTAGTATTAATCGATTACTGGTGTTGGATATTTCTTATGGCAAAAACTTGAATATCAATAACATAAATCCGGCAATAGAAAAAATAAAAATTGAATCAGAATTTTCATCTATCAAATTAGTGCTCCCTCGTCAGTTAAATGCTAATTTGAGTGCTGAGGTTGAATTTGGTGACATAAATTATGACAAAGGCATGATAACCATGGATTACATAGAAAACGATTTTACCTCAAAAGAGTATAGAGGAAAAATAGGTTCCGGTAGCAGTAAAAGAATCATAGCATTAGAAGTCTCTTACGGTAGCATTAGTCTTGACTTGAAATAAAACCACAAATTGCCGGATCTTACGCTCAATGTTCTATCCGGCATTTTTATTTCGCTCTATTTATAAAATATTAAAATGTAAATGGCTTTAATTAGGTAAATATTTATGGTAAATAAAAGCCATGTAAGTTTTACACGTTTTAATTTAAATAATGTTTATCTACAGCCGCTATCTTTGAATATCTACTTAATTAAGTATTAATTCAAAGCCGCTATGAAAAATCATTATTGTATTTATATCTTCTTATTTTTTCTTTTATTAACTTTTTCTACATCGTGGGCTCAAAAGACTTACTACCTTGCAGCAAGTGGAAATGACGGCAATGATGGCCTGAGTACATCTTCTCCTATCAAAACCATAGACAAGCTTAATACCATCTCTCTATCTGCCGGAGATCAGGTTTTATTTAAAAAAGGAGATACATTTTCCGGGCAAATTGCAGTCAACCATTCCGGCGGCAGTAGCAACCCAATCACCTATGGTAGTTACGGGTCGGGAAATAAGCCTGTGATTTCGGGAGCTATTACCGTAAACTTTACCTCAAGTGGAGCCAGTACTTACCAAGCCACTGTTACGGATAAAGTTACGGATTTACATATCGGACAAAATAAAGCACGACTAGCTCGCGAGCCCAACACCGGGTTTTTCACCATTGAATCTGTATCCGCCACCACTATTACAGACAATTCAAACTTAAGTAAAGGTGCAAATTACTTTCAAAATGCTAACGTGCGAATTCGTACCAGTAATTATACATTTGAAGCTCGAAAAATCACCGGTTCCGGTAGTGGCGTCATCAATTGGAGTGACAATTTACATTATACCCCTACTGCCGGTTATGGTTATTACCTGGATAACCATCTTGATTTTTTAGACAATAATAATGAATGGTATTACGATGAAAGTGCACAAAAAATCTTTTATTACGGTAATAGTAATCCGGGAAACGGACTGGCCACAATTTATGACTACGGGGCAAAATTTGGCACCAATGTTTCTAATATCACTTTTGACGGACTTACTTTTAAATATCAATACTACGACGCCATCAACCTTTATGGTACCATAAGCAATGTAAACATTACCAATTGTGAATTTAGAGATATCGCCCGTCATGCTATTACATTTACCGGAGCATTCACAAAAATCAATATTTCAAACAATTTATTTCAAGATATTTACGGAAGTGGAATAATGTCTTCGAGCCTATCAGATACGGAAATAAGTTTCAATACCTTCAAAGATATTGGTCTTTGGCAAGGATATGGGGCAGTTTTTGGCTTTCCTATTAACAACAATTCTGGCATCGGTATTTCCGGAAAAAATATTCACGTGCATCATAATACAACTGAGAATACCGGCTACAGTGGCATAAGAGTGGACGGTCAAGATAATATTATTGAAAAAAATATTGTAAAAAATGCAGTTCTTACCCTAAACGACGGTGGTGGCATTTACACCTGGGGCGAAGTAAGCTTCAATAGTACCTTTCGCTTCAATCTGGTGGATAACGTAGTGGGCAACACCGATGGCACCCCTGGAAAAGGTTTGATCATAGCAGCGCTTTACCTTGACAACGGATCCCATGAAAATACAATAGAAGGCAATATATTACTTAACTCTAGCCATATGGGTTTGCTAAGCAACCGTGGCACAAGTGGCCATATCATTAAAGATAATATGTTTTTTAACTACGATTTGAATGGTATAGTGTTCGCCAATGACACCGATGATAGAATCAATGTAAATAATTTATTTACCGGCAATACTTTGGTCAGTTTAAAGCCGAATAATTATTTTATCAGTAAGTCTACTACCAATACAACTGAC
>CAZQEZ010000204.1:0-6813 GCA_964592475.1 uncultured Roseivirgaceae bacterium | reverse complement strand
CATTCAGCTAAAGTTTAAAGATGAATCAACTGTTTTTCTTCAACTGCCTTCTGGTGAAATAGAAAACAGAGTATAACATTACCAAAGCTAACATTATCCATTTCCATATTGCCGTGTCCACCGCAGTTTTTGATCCTTTATTCTTATTCACCTCTTCTACGGTATAACCTTCCACTGTTTTTCTGGGCAAGTAATCATTAGTATTGCCCGCAGTACTTGCTAGCTGTGCGTCCATAGGCAACCCATCAGCTTCCAGTCGCTGACGAATTTTTTTCAGTTCGTTCTGGTAGTTTTCTATTTTTTCTTGCGACAGCCCTTCTATCTCTTCGAACTCCTTGTTAAAATAGTTCGCCAGCCGATCGTTGTTGCAGACGTTGAGGTTACAGGAAAGCCCAACCTTCTCTACTGTTTCTAAAAACTCCGACAGCATTTTTCGCTTTACCTCCGCGTTGGGTGTCCAGTACGATTTTCTAATGGCTTCGTACATACGGGAAATCATCACCTGGTAGGCGTACAGATTTTTAGAATTTTCAAAACGCTCAGCAATATTCAGATTGTATTTATCAGCCACGTAAACGTTATAAAAATTATCCCATTTGCTCTCGTCTATGGCTTCGGGTACCGTTACCTGCCATCCCCACAAATTTGAACTTACCTGCCGTACAAATCGCCCTCCTGAATACCCTTCGTCCAGCATCGAGTTGATCCACTCGGGGTTAAGGTACCTGGACTGCATCTCTTTACTAAGGAAAAAACTTAATTTTTCATTCTTCATTTTTCCCTGGTTTGTTAAATTAGAAACGATAACCTCCGGAGATGCGCCATCTATCGCTCGAATGGCCAGGGCAGTACCACCCAGGTACTGAAAAAAATCATCGTTGTCCAGTCCGGCGTACAAGTGGGAGGTTCTGCTGTGTATCACAGCTTTTGTACCCGATAAGGTTTGCTGGAACAAATCCACCAGTAATGAATCTTCAATCGGACTAGTGCCCCAGAAATTTTCGCTATACGGAAAGTGCATCCGGTTCATGAATACATCGGCTACCTCTTTATCGTCCTCCCAGGTACCGGATGCATCTACTACTGTATTGGTACCCGTTCCATACGCCCCATCGGGCTGAGAGAAAATTCTAACTTCTGAGAGGTCTCTTGCCACTTTTATGGATAACCCCTTATCGATCAACATCCGGTAGGTACGGGCAGTATTTTTTCTTACATAGTTATCTACTTCATCCTGCTTAGCGGCCAGTTTTACGGCTTTATTCAGGAGCATCAGTAGCTGCGGAAAAATATCACGGTACAGTCCGGAAGGGATAATCACCACGTCTACCCGAGGCCGGTTCAACGCTCGCCGGGGAATCACTTGTAAGTCGGTTACTTTACCGTAGCCATCGTAAACTGGCTTAACCCCCAACAAGCTTAAAATTTTGGCTTCCATGATCCCTTCGTTGCGGATACACTCCGTAGACCATAAATTAAAAGCTACTTTATCGGGAAACTCCCCCTTGTGTTCTTCCCGGTGGGTTTGAATCAACTCGTTCGCTAAATCTTCGCCGGCTTTATATACTTCTTCCGAAGGAATGTAATCGGCATCGAAAGCGTAGAAGTTTTTGCCAGTTGGCATGGAGTTAGGGTTTCTGAGCGGATCATTTCCTGTGCTGGCAGGAATGTACTTTCCATCTAAAGCATCGACCAAACCACTGAGTTCAGCATCGGCACTGGCAACGATACGTTGTCGGATGTCTTCCTCGTAAGCTTTTTCTTCCTTACTACTTAATCCTGTTTTCCGGGAAACAATAGCAGCTACATTTTTATCAATCTTATCGGGTTCGGGTAATCTACCGAAGGTGTGCAAACCGAGAGGCGAATGCTGTTCCTGTACTTCTTCAATGTAATGCTCCAGGTAATGCAGTTCTTCGTCATCTACGATGGTATCCATTTCTAAATCTGCTAAAACGCCCGATTTCCTGGCATACTTGTATATTTCGTTGAACTTAGCAGTGGCTAACGCGATGCTTTTTGACTCTGCGATTTCATGTTCTGAAATTAACTGTTCTAGCTTTCCCAGGACCGGATTAACCCCAATTTTATCGAACGGAGGAGTCATGTGATCAATAATGATCGCCCCCGATCTCCGCTTAGCCTGCAGGCCTTCGCCTACGTCGTCAACAATGTAGGGATAAACGTTTATCAAATCGCCAATTAGCGCTTCCGAAGCATCGTGCTGATTTAAGCCGGTTTCTTTGCCGGGCAGCCATTCCAGCGTACTGTGCGTACCCAGGTGAACCACGGCATCGGCATGGTAGCCTTTTTGCAGATACAGGTAAAAGGCTACGTATTGGTGGTGAGGAGGAACAGAAACATCGTGATGCATGACATCAATATCTTGCGACCATCCCCGAACCGGCTGTGGGGTTAGTAATATATTTCCGTACCGCACCGAAGGAATAACGAAATATTTCTCCCCCTGATTATCCGTCCAAATCATGATAGAACTCTCTTCAGGCTTTCCCCATTCCGCTTCAATTTCTTTTTGCAATGAATTAGATAAAGTGGCATACCATTGCAGGTATAATTTCATGGGGACCAGCGTTGCCTGCCCTTTTTCTACCAGTTTATCAATTTCCCGTGGTGCCCAATTCCCGATATTTAGTCCGTAAGTTGACACCCTATCGAAAATATTTTCCTCTGTAAGGGGATTAGTACCTGTGTTGTAACCTTCTTCCTTCAGACGGGTCAAAATAGAATGCAGGCTATTAGGCACTACGTTTAGGTAGCTGGCACCCAGCAACTCTTTTCCGGGGGGATGGCTGTAATAAATCACGGCAAGCTGCTTTTCATGATTAGGCTTATTTTTTAAAACGTGCATTTTCTGCACTTTCTTCACCAGCCTCTGTACCTGCGAAAGAATAGAACGCTTGGTAACGCGCTCGTTATTAACCTCTTTGCTGCTTGTTACCGTGGGTTGAATCATGCCCATTTGCTCGGGAATATTTAATGAGCTGGTTCTTTTGTAAATTTTAATACCCCGGTCGTTGTTCATCCACCCGGCTGCCTCCTGGTTTACCTGGATCATATTAATTACCGGGATTTCCAGTTGTTCAAACAACTCCCGATTGGCCAACGGATTGGCCCCAAGCCAGGCAGCATGGGCCAAGATCAATTCAGGTACAAGTTGATCGTTTTTATCGTAGAATAACCGATTTGCAGCTTCCAGATCCGGGTAACCGTAATAAAAGAGCACATTGAAGCCATTGTCCTCGAACTGGGAAGCATATTCCTTAAAGTGTAGCAGTTGTTCGGATAAAAAATCACTTCTCCACAGATTAATGGCTATCCACGGGTTTCCGGGCATGTGGGCTTCATAATGTTGTTTATACGTTTCAAAGTCGTTGTATATTTTCTGGTTTACGACGTTGCATAACGTAAACTCCGGCATCTGAACAGGCTGTTGCTGCGGAATGTCAAGTCCTAACGAACGCTGGCACTGGTCGAGAATCATCCCCACCAGGTTATCGCGGCCCGACTCCTCGTAAAACTCCAGTGTTTTTGGATCTAGCTGAATGCCTGTATTTTTACCCAACACCGAAGCTTTACTTGAACCTACCGCAAATACGTTGGCATCAGTTAGCGACAGTTGGTGAAGCAAAGGCAGTACGTTGGCTACCTTGGAAGCATTGATTACGTCAATAAAAATCAACTGGTTATTGCGAATATCCTCGTAGGTAAGCTGATCCAGGTCGGCATGATAGAAGCGGTTAATGTTGGCATTTACATCGTATTTTTCCAGGGCAGCTTCTGCGTCTTTTGCCGTGCTTTCTCCCAGTGTGTAATACGAATCGGTAAGAATTAAGGCGATGTTAATGGGTTGCTCATTACTTGATTCCTGCGCAATTACGGGCGCTACAATCAGGGATAGTAAAAATAGTAGACAGGTTTTCATAATGCTTACTGTTCAGGGATATAAATCACGCGACCGTCTTCCAACTCATAGGCCGTGCCGAGTTTTACTCCCCTGCCCGATTCGCTGGTTTCGCTTACTTTCTCAATTTTTATCTCTTTCCCTTTTTTAGTAATGATTTGAATTTCACCGTTGGGCATGGTTTTAGTAATCACCAGTTCCGAATCGGGATTAAATAAATCCAGGGTGCTGTACGCCATAAAAAGGGCAAAAAACAACGCCACGATAAAAACCACGCTGACGTCGAAGAGGTTGGCCATACTGCTGATGGGATCCGTTTCTGGAGAAAGATCCGCCTCGAATCGAAATTTTTTTCTGAGTATGCTCATCGTTATACCGGGTTAATTATTGATCAGTTTATCCGTACTTTCTAATTCTACCAGGCTTTTTTCGCACAAGGCTTCACACTCGAGCAGATCAGCTTTCATCCACGCTGTTTGCTGGTAGTGCATTAGAAAAGCCGATAAGCCGCAACCCATTCCTACCACGGTGGTTGTAAATGCCGTGACCATGTTGGCCGACATAATCATTAGGTCGCCCTGAGATAAGGAAGAAAGTGCCGTACCCATGGGTATAAGCGTTCCCATCAGTCCTAGCGAAGGACCAGCCTTTATCACCAGTCGGTTTGCACTGTGCGACTTACTGTAGGCCTGCTGCCACTTGCGTAACTTATAAATCAGGTCGAATTCAATGGCCTTGTAGGTAGCCGCCGGAGCAGTGAAGTAGTTGCGATGCTGGTCTTCAAAGACGGCAATCCATTTTAGGTTATTATTATGGCGTTGCTTCAGCTCACTCAGGAACTTTCCTGCTGCAACCGCCTGATGAACCAGTACAAAGAGAACCCCAAGGATTACCGGGTAGTATAATAAGTTTGCGATCGCCAGTAAGGTCGATTCCAGAATATTCATGGTTTTTATTTTTTACGTTTTGAATTTTTCTTTCCAGATAAAACCTCCCAGTGCAAGCAAAAGGAGCACACCAAGTACTGAGAGGTTTTGAGGATTTACAATGGCCTGCACTGGAATGGTGGCTATGGGTTTCAGGTTTTGTAGTACCTGAATGTATACCGGCTCGGCTGCAAAAAGCAAGGTGAGTAAAGTACCCACTTTAAGAAAGAAATGTTGTTGGCTTACAAACCAGGGGGCACATTGGCTGATCAGCAAAAATAAGAGGATCACCAGTAAAAGAACTGCAATTAAAACCGCTAGTCCCTGATCCCACTGAAAGTACACAGTTAAGCAAGAAAGGCTCACCAGGGTACTGAACACCAGGGCCTCTTTCCACTTTGTGTTAGAAAAGGCAGGAATAGCGTTTAATAGCAGCAATACGAGGAAAAGGAATTGCAGATTGGTGCTGATGAAGGCCGTAAATAGAAAAGTTAATAAGGCTACAAGTCCGGCAACAGCGAGCGTGATGAATCCCCAATACTTATTTTTGGATAACAACCGGGCAATGCCGGTTAATCCGTACAGACTAAGTAAAAGCGTTTGAAGGCCTAAAAGTAATGAGTCGATAGTCATTCCACAGGTCATTTAAAAATACCTGCTCCATTCACGGCTATTGAACCCTAGAACCGAGTGACGTATTCGCTTTTGTTCTGGAAAAACGAAAAATGAGCACCACAAGAACCGTTCAGCTTTTATTCCCGAAAGCCATGACGAAGCAAGATACTGGCAGGTCTCCTGGCTTATCTATGTGCTGAAGCCTTCCCAACCGCTCGTGGGCAGTCAGTGGCAAGTGAAATTTCAGCACACTATTCAGAATTACAGTTGCGGGTACAGCTCCGGCTTTTTCAATTAATATTACCGGATTCCCTTTTAAGGTTTATTCAGTGAAGAAAAAACCACCAATACTTCACGAATGTAATACTAAATAGCGACTTTAGGTAAAGCGCTATCAAAAAGTTTGCAGGGCTAGCATACAGCATAACGGCTGCTCAAGCGAAGCTCTAAAGACAAAATAAAGGGTAATCAATAAATCAACCTGTAACTTCTTCAACCATTTAATTGCATTCAATTTATGTAATTCATAGAGATTTTAGATTATTTTCTTATTACATCCAATGTTCTTTAATTACCTGCAAATTTGTGAATCGCAGCTTTTTATGAATAATACAATTAACTCATGATTAGGTGTATTTTTCTTACTTTGGAACATCTTTGAACATTACAGCGATGAATAGCGAAGCAGAAAAAATAACAACGTTTAATCCTAACCAACGTGGTTGTTAACCTTGTATTCGTGGCCTAGAGGATTGTATTCATGTTAGCAATGCTGTGATATCAGGTACCGACGATTCACAAATTTGGGAGTTTGCAAGAGAAAATGAATTTGTCGTCCTAACTAAATATAAAGATTTTTGCCATTGTAGTGTTGTTATGGGAACGCCTCCGAAGATAGTATGGATAAATCGTGGAAATTGCAGAAATAAAGAATTGACTACCCTTATAGAAACGCGAATTGAAGAGATTAAGAAATTCGTAAAAAGCGAAGCTGGATTGCTTGTAATAAAGTAACACTTTGCTTTAAATGAATTGAAAGTCAATTGATAGTTTAGAAAAAATGCAAGCACTACGACCCATTATGATTGTAGGGACCGGATCTGACGTTGGGAAAAGCCGGGTGAATACCGGCATTTGTCGGTGGCTGGTGAATAAAGGATACAATCCCGCTCCCTTCAAGGCGCAGAATATGTCGCTGAATAGCTTTTCCACCCCCGACGGACTGGAAATTGGCAGGGCGCAGGCGGTTCAGGCTGAAGCCTGTAAAACCACCCCCAAGGTAGAAATGAACCCGATTCTACTTAAACCCTCGGCTGCCAATAAATCGCAGGTAGTGTTGTACGGCAAACC
>CAZQEZ010000203.1:0-6819 GCA_964592475.1 uncultured Roseivirgaceae bacterium | reverse complement strand
CCAGGATTGAACCCTGGAGTACAGTGGTAATAGTGGGGGAGTGATGATTTTGAATATTCATTCTAAGAATCTTTTATTCCTGCCTGCCATTGACCTGGGACAACTTTTTCCATTCGAAAGAATTTCATAGAAAAGATAAAGATAATGATGAAATTCTCGTTTTTTATTACGTACTTTACATAACGTATTTAACGTAACGTATAAGACGTAATGAGAAAACCCGCTAATCCTTTTATTATTTCAGGTTATCATAGTCCGGAATACTTTTGCAATAGACAGGAGGAGTTGCAATGGCTGCTTGAACAGCTTGAAAATGAGAGAAATGTAGTGCTTTATTCCTGGAGAAGGATAGGAAAAACAGCATTAATCAAACATTTATTTAACTTTATGGAGCAGAATAAGAAGGCGGAAACGGTTTTTGTCGATTTATTAGGCTCCATCAATGTATCCGAAGCCAATAGTAGAATTGCTCAGTCTATCGTCTCCAGATTTGGCAGTGTGCAAAAAGGTTTGGGTGCTGGATTATTTTCTCTGTTAGGTTCTGTAGGTGCCAGCATAGGCTTAGATCCTTATAATGGTACTCCAAAAATCTCTTTCAAGCTTTTGCCAGCTGAGTCTGTTCCGGTTTCATTGGATGTAATGGGTGAATTCTTGAGTAAGCGGAAGAAACCGATAATAATTTGTATTGATGAGTTTCAGCAGATCAACAATTACCAGGAAAATAATGCTGAATCCGTATTTCGGCAATGGTCTCAGCAGTTTCCTATGGTCAGGTTTATTTTTGCAGGTAGTCATCGGCAAATGATGATATCCATGTTCAGCGAAAAATCAAGACCCTTTTATCGAAGCGTGCAAATGAAAGCTCTGGAAAAGCTGGAACCGGAAATCTACGCTGAATTCATTATCAATTTTTTCAAGAAGAGCAGTAAATCTATTGAAAGACCCATCATCGATAAAATATTTCTCTGGACAAGAATGCAAACCTATTATGTGCAGTTGATTAGTAATAAAATATTTGCCAAAAAAGCTCCCTACGACGATGTATTACTAATGGATATATTTCATGAAATTTTACAGCAGGAGATTCCTTTATTTGCCTCCTATCAAAAATTATTTACTCAATTTCAATGGAAATTGTTAATTGCCGTGGCCAAAGAAGAGGAGCTAAGAAATCCTGTTTCCAAAGATTTCATCTCTAAATATGATTTAGGTTCACCAAGCTCAGTAAGTACAGCTATGAAAGCACTTGTTAACAAAGAATTTATTATTTTTAATGATGAATATTATACCATTCATGATACCCTGTTGATGCGTTGGATGCAGCAGTTGGGTTAAAATTTGAGATAAGATCTATTCGGTGAATAACGATCAGTTACATTGGGTTTTTAAGGAAAATTGATGAATTTGGTGCCTGGTGATAATGTTTTTCAAGAATTATAAAATACACAAAGATGAAAAATCATATTCTGCGATGAAGTTGTATTCGATTCCCTGATTAACTGGATAAATCATCCTTCACCCAATATCCGCTATTTTTCCGGCACCGCTTTTTATGTCAATCATTTCTCCCTCAACAAGGAGGAAAACCAGCAGGTAATGCTGGACTTAGGTGAAGTGAAAAACCTGGCAACCGTTTTCATCAATGGTAAAAAAGTGGCCAATATTTGGAAACTACCTTATCAGGCAGATATTACAACTTTTGTAAAAGATGGAGAAAATCAGTTGGAAGTGCAAGTGACCAACACGGCCATCAACCGATTGGCGACGAACAATTACTATTGGATGTTGAATATAAATGGGATGGTCAGGCGCTGGCAAAATTCCCGCGCGGTGGCTCAATCAACCGGAAAACCGGCCTTCGCAACGCACCACCTTTGTTACCCATCGCATTTATGACAAAAATTCCCAACTGGAGCCATCAGGCTTACTGGGGCCGGTGGAAGTGAAGGTGAGAAAGTAATTTCGATTTGAATTTTTTATTATTTTATTCTGAAATATTACCTTGTTATTAATTTGATGAAATAGGTTGTTTTATCACTTTGCTGGCAACTAAAAGCTTTTTCCCTTTATCTGGTTTTTAAATGGTTTAAAATCCTGAATACCAATTTTCATTGTATTACAATATTCATATCTTTGATCTACTTGGCCAGCTTCTGGAAGGCAGTATTTTTCAATGACAAAAGCAAAAGTTATTCCTTATCGATAGGATATTTATATTTTTAAATAGGAGAAACTTGAAAAATTATTAAAGCAAGTATAAAGTTTAAACATAATTAATTCAGATGGTAAAAAAGATAATAAGCCTGGCGCTTTTTTTCTGTATTGGCATAAGTTATTCATTTAGTCAAAATTATGAGGTCATCGTTTATGGCGGCACTCCTGCAGGAATAGCTGCGGTCGTCAATGCCACCAGAGAGGGTGTATCTGTAGCATTGATTGAAGAAACTGATCACGTGGGAGGGCTCACCTCCAGTGGATTGTCCAACACTGATTTTCATTCCTTCGAATCGTTAGGCGGCACCTGGCTGGAATTCATGAACAGGGTGGAAGACCATTACAGACAAACATATGGCCCCAATTCTCAGCAGGTAAAGGATTGCTGGCAAGGTGCTTTTTACGAGCCCAAGGTGGCAAAAAAAATATTTATGAATATGATAAATGAGCAGGATAATTTGGCGCTGATTTTGAAACATCGACTGGTCTCAGTTAATACGAAAATAGTAAATAGCAAAAACACAAAATTAACCGGCATCAGACTATTAGACCTGGAAAATGATCAACTGAAGGATTTTCAAGCCATGGTTTTTATAGATGCCACTTATGAAGGTGATTTATTAGCTGCTGCGGGATGCGAATATACGCTGGGCTCGGAAGGGCCTGAAAAATATGATGAACCGGCAGCATCGCCCAAAGACTGGCATGTACAATGTTATAATTTTAGAGTTACCCTCAGCAAGGATCCTGAAAATAGCCTCCCAATTCCTAAACCGGAAAATTACAACCCGGATGACTATCAAGTATTAATAGATGGCATGAAAGACGGATCGATCGATGATCTGGAGGATATCATTAAAGGACCATCCAGGCAGATTCCCAATAATAAAGCAGATTTTAATGACAAGAAAGGCTCTATAATGAGTATCAAAATTTGTAATGAAACCGACGTGTGGCCAGAAGGAAATGCAGGAGTAAGAAATCAAGTATGGGATAAAGCTAAAGCACATACCCTGGGTGTTCTTTATTTTTTACAAAATAACGAAAAAGTGTTGCCTGCCATCCAACAGGAAATGAAACACTGGAATTTGCCTAAAGATGAATTTGAAGCATATAATAATTTTCCACCGTTGATTTATGTGAGAGAAGGAAGAAGGCTGATAGGAGAATATGTTTATACCCAAAAAGACGGAACTCGGGAAAAAGGAAGTACCAGGGCTCCTGCTTTCCGCAATGCAGTTGCTATTGGTGATTATAGTTTTAATAGTCATGGCACTTATTATACCTGTGACAGAAAGTTGCTGGGAAATTTAAGTGCCGCTACCAGGCCATACCAAATACCTTACCCGGTAATGCTGCCCAAAACAGTAGAAGGTTTGTTCGTGCCGGTAGCGGTATCATCAAGCAGGGTTGGCTTTGGCGCAATTCGCATGGAACCGGTTTGGACTGCTTTAGGGCAGGCTGCCGGATTGGCCGCTGCTCAGGCGGTGAAGAATGGTGTGGAACCCCGAGAAGTAGAAGTGGAAAAGCTACAGGAAAGGCTACATTCATTAGGGGCTATTACTTTCTATACTTCAGATTTACGTCCGGATTCACCTTATTTCAGAGCGGTACAATACTTGGGTAATCGCGGATTGTTTCAGGATTTATATGATCCGGATCAAGTGCCGAATAAAAGAATTACCAAATTATCCCCTAAGGTACAATGGACAACAGCCTACGCATACCACGACATCCAACCAGGAAAGAAAATGGATAAGCAATTGGCTGATAAATGGGTAGAGAAGATGGATATTGATGACTCCCAGTTAATCAAACAAGTAAATAAAATGACCAGGGGAGAATTTTTAATTAGATTGTATGAGATTATTGAAGAAAAGTAGATTAAGGTTTATTTACTGTTCTTTTTCTAAGCTAATCATTAAGCACACAGCAAGGAGTTTTCTACAAATTTAGTATATTTCCTAAATTTTCTCCTGTAATATTATTAATTTTGATAAAAATTGGATTTCAAATGCCTGATTTAAAAAAAACTAAGGGAAAGAAAATTTTTGATAATACCTCCTTCCGAAAATGGTTCGAAAAGGTTTATACTGAACAATTTGAAAGAATGTATCGCTACTCCTTTTCCATCACCAAATCAAAAGACCTGGCCGAGGATGTAGTAGAAGAAGTCTTTCTTAACATTTGGGAAAAGCAGGATGGTAATCAGCAGATCAGAGAGGTAGAAAAATACCTTTACGTATCGGTGAAACACGCCGCACTCCGCATAGTTTCCAAAAACCCCAATCAGTTCTTATACAGCGATTACCAAGAAGCCGTACAGGTAGCTGATCAAATTGACCCGGAATCAATTTTATTGCATGGTGAACTGCAGCAAATTATCGATCAGGCAATTGCCTCCCTACCGCCTCATTGCTGGTTGGTTTACGACCTAATTAAAAATAAGAATAAAAGTTACCAGGAAACAGCAGAAGAGCTGGGCATTTCAAAAAAAACGCTTGAAGGCCACATCAGTAAAGCATTGGCTACAATTCGCAAAGCACTCAGTCAATATTTTAATGATAATCAAACCAAGACCCATTGGATATACGGGTCAGCTTTTATCCTTCTCATGCTACTCATTGCTTTTTAATTTAGCAATATTCAGTATTAAAAAATATTAAAATACTAATTATAATTGCAAATATTTAAATTTATTGTAAATGTTTTGCTTTTAGCAAGGGTTCTCCTTCCGTTATTGCTCTTTATTATATACAGCTTAAAAAGTTGCTGATATGGAAGAGTTGATTATCAAATATTTGAATAAAGACCTTAGCCCCGAAGAGGAGCTTCGTTTTAAAGCCTGGCTACAGGAAGACGAAAGTAACCGCCAGGTGTTTGAGCATATGGTGGCAAACTGGCTATTGAATCAAAAGGATTTGCAAGCATCAAAAAAGAAAATCTATCAGAAAATTATCAATTCTCCAACCAGTCGATTGAATCAAAATTATAATTCATTAGGAAATTTCTGGCAAACCTGGCTTAAAGTAGCAGCTATATTATTAATAGCTCTCACTTCAGGATTGGTAATTTTAAATTTTCAGCAAACTGAGCAACCAACGGAACTACAAGTGGTCACCCAAATAGAAAAATATGCACTTCCAGGTCAAAAACTATCCATTACCTTGCCCGATGGTACGGTAGTAAAACTGAATTCTGACAGCCGGTTAAGAGCTCCGCAACAATTTACCGGCAAGAGCAGGCAGGTGTATTTGGAGGGTGAGGCTTTCTTTGAAGTCACGGAAGATGCTTCACGCCCCTTCGTGGTCAACACCGATAATTTTACCATACAAGTTTTGGGTACTTCTTTTAATGTAAGTTCTTACCAGCAGGAACTTAAAAGCTCAATCGCAGTGGTCACAGGTAAAGTGATGGTGTCCAGGTCATCAAATGCACAAGAGGCCATTAGCGAAACGCTCACGCCTGACCAGATGCTGGTTTATTCCAGTAAAAAGAGAAGTTGGGTAAAACAAAATGGGTTTAACCCTGATCTGGTGCTTGGCTGGAGAGATCAAAAGCTTTTTTTTAAGGAAGATCGTATCAGCACTATCCTGAAAACATTGGCACGTTGGTATGGGGTAGAATTTCAGGTGGAAACGAACTTGAATGCCAATCGGGAATATACAGCAAGATTCAATAATCCATCATTAAAAGAAGTAATGGAGAGTTTATCATATAATTATCAATTTAAATATGAGATAAATGATGAAAAGGTAATCATACAATAAAGCAAAAGCTGAGCGGGCTTTGGGGAAAGTGCTCAGCTTTTGAGGTAAAACAGTTTCAATTTAAAAATCAAAACTATTATGAAAGTAAAGTTACGAAAAATTCTATTATGTATGTCGAAGCTTGCAATTTATGCATTGACATTGACTAGTTCGTTTACTTTTGCTTTGGCCGCTAATGTAGAGGCCCAGCAGCAGGAGTTGAGCGAGATCAGGATCAGTATCAGTCAAGGAGAAAAAGATTTGATGAAATCTCTGGCTGAAATTGAACGCAATAGTGAGTTTGTTTTCGCCTTCACTAGTAAAGAGTTGAGAAATAAGATGATCAATCTCTCTAAATCAAACTGGCGAATGGATGAACTATTGAAGGAAATTTCGGCTCAAACAGACTTGTCTTTTAAGCGGGTGAACGAAACCATCACAGTGCGGAAGAAAGATCAAAAAGAAAATATGCCGTCTTTGATCGATAAGATCATCCAAACCCGAACCATTTCCGGTAAGGTAACTTCAATGGAAGACAACGAAGGTATCCCCGGTGTTAACGTGGTCGAAAAGGGCACCAGTAATGGAACCGTAACCGATGTTCAGGGCAACTATTCTCTGGAAGTTTCCGCAGGAGCTACATTGGTTTTTAGTTCGGTAGGGTATACGCCGGAAGAAGTGGAAGTGGCTAATCGGTCAGTAATTGACATGACTATGGTTCAGGATATCACCCAATTGCAGGAACTGGTGGTGATAGGCTATGGAGAGCAAGAATACCGTGATTTAACCGGTTCTATCACGGGCATTGATGTTGAAAAACAAGAAAATCTGCCAAACACTAATTTGATTCAATCAA
>CAZQEZ010000202.1:0-6875 GCA_964592475.1 uncultured Roseivirgaceae bacterium | reverse complement strand
TGAAGCAGACTTTCCCCCTCTCCATATGGAGAGGGGGCCAGGGGGTGAGGAAGAAAAGAGCTTAAGTAGTGCAAATAATTTATTAAAGCAGAAATTTAATACACCTAAAGAATGAAAATATAAAGCATAATAAATTTACTTAAAAATGTCAAAAACTCCTCACCCCCTGGCCGGAGTAACAGGGTGGTGAAATAGCACAGACATTAGGCTTAAACCAACTAAGCATTTAATTATGTATTATGTAGATTGTGAAAATAATAAAATAACAAACAATAAGTTGAAATTCAACTATCCACACGATTTCACATAGAGCCTAAAAAGAATTGATTCTGGCATGAAATAAAGTTAATATTTCAAACTATCAATACACCGCCATACCGCACTTGCTGAAAAACATTCAATAATTTTCTCTTATCCGATCTGCAATTGCTTTCATTTTATCTTCGCTAAGCGCTAGTTTCTGCTTGTTGAAGTTGATGTCATTCATGGTATTAAGCGGTACCAGGTGTATATGAGTATGGGGTATTTCCAGGCCTACAACGGCCACACCCACACGTTGGCAACTTACGGATGCCTCAATGGCCTTAGCCACTTTTTTAGCAAATAAATTGAGCCGGTTATAATCCTGGTCTTCCAAATCAAAATAGTAATCTACTTCTTTTTTGGGAACTACTAATACATGTCCTTCTGCCAGCGGGTTAATATCTAAAAAAGCAATATTGTTGGAGTCTTCGGCAACGATATGTGCTGGTATTTCTTTGTTTATTATTTTGGTAAATAAAGTGGCCATAATTATAAACTAATGTCAACTATTTCAAATTCCATACTACCCGCAGGCGCCTTCACCACTGCGGTATCACCTACTTTTTTGCCAATCAGTCCTTTCCCTATTGGAGATTTAATAGAGATTTTCCCAGCTTTTAAATCAGCTTCCTCTTCAGATACAATAGTATAAGAAAAGGCGGCTCCATTTTTTTTATTTTTTATTTTTACTTTACTTAATATTGAAACTTTGCTGGTGTCAATTTTAGATTCATCAATCACGCGTGCCTGACCTACTACTTCTTCCAATTTTGAAATTTTTAGTTCCAATAATCCTTGAGCATCTTTGGCAGCATCATATTCTGCATTCTCGCTTAAGTCGCCTTTATCACGAGCTTCTGCTATTTGTTTGGAAATGTCAGAGCGACCTTTGGTTTTCAACTCGTGCAATTCGGTTTTTAATTTCTCTAAGCCTTCTTTTGTGTAATACGATACTTGTGACATATTTTTAATTATAAATTTTTTATTGTCAAATGCATATAAAATAAAAATAACGGCCTCCTTTCGAAACCGTCATCTGCATTTTTCCATTTTTAACGGATTAAAATAAATTCAGATTGTTCTTTTTGCTAAAAACGTTTTGCAACGTATTTGATAAAAATATGGAAACAAAATTACACATTTGCTTTATTCAAATCAAGCAAAACTGAACTTTTGTAAACTAATCTTGCTTTCTTGGATTCATCATCATCATCATAGATCGACCCGCCACTTGAATTGTTTCTTCGGGATGAGCAACTGCTTCTTCTGTATCTAAGGTATCTTGATTAGTATCTAAAATCCGGATCCATTTTTTGCCCCATCGTTCACCTGGTAATTTGAAAGGTAGCGTTTCATGATGTGCATTAAACATCAGGTAAAAGCTGTCATCTTTTACCACCTCCCCATTGCTACCTTTGGATCTAATACCCTGACCATACAAAAATACAGCTAATGATTTGGCATAGGTTTCTTCCCAATGATAGTCTTCCATTTCTTCGCCTTCCGGTAAAAACCAGGCAATATCGGTCACGTTTTTACCTTTTATCGGTAACCCCTGAAACCAGCGTCTTCTACAAAAAATGGGATGTTCCTTACGCAAGCGAATAAGATTTTTCGTGTATTCCAGCAATTCATTGTCTTTTCCTTGCCAGTCGAGCCAGCTTATTTCATTATCCTGGCAATACGCGTTGTTATTGCCATGCTGTGTGCGACTAAACTCATCTCCGGCCACTAGCATAGGCACTCCTTGCGATAGAAATAAAGTAGTAAGAAAATTACGTTTTTGCCGGGTACGCAAATTTTTTATTTTCTGATCGTCGGTAGGTCCCTCTACGCCGCAATTCCATGATCGATTATGATCTTCTCCATCGTTATTTCCTTCCTGATTGTCTTCGTTATGCTTTTCATTATAGGATACCAGATCATTTAAGGTAAAGCCATCATGAGCTGTAATAAAATTGACACTTGCAGTGGGTTTACGCCAGTCGTCCATATAAAGATCAGAACTTCCGGTAAGTCGGTTGGCAAATTCGCCGATTACACTGTCTTCTCCACGCCAATAATCTCGCATACAATCGCGATATTTTCCGTTCCATTCTACCCATCCAGCCGGAAACTCGCCAACTTGATAGCCACCTTCTCCCACATCCCAGGGTTCGGCTATTAGCTTGGTTTGTGAAATTAAAGGGTCCTGATGAATTATATCGAAAAATGCTCCCAATCGATCTACTTCATGGAGCTCTCGAGCCAGTGCGGAGGCAAGATCGAAACGAAAACCATCGATATGCATTTCAGTAATCCAGTAACGCAAACTATCCATAATCATGCGCAATACACCTGGTGACATCATATTGAGGGTATTGCCAGTGCCGGTGTAGTCCATGTAGTATCGAGGATTTTCAGCTACCGTACGGTAATAGCTTAAATTGTCGTTGCCACGAAAGGATAGGGTTGGCCCCATGTGATTACCCTCTGCCGTATGATTATAAACTACATCAAGAATGACTTCAATGCCCGCTTTGTGCAGCGCTTTCACCATGTCTTTAAATTCAGTAACTTGCTCGCCCATTACCCCATTTGCAGCGTATCTAACATCAGGGGCAAAAAACCCCAATGAATTATAGCCCCAGTAGTTGGTCAAACCTTTCTCTACTAAATGCCTGTCGGCAACAAAATGATGAATAGGCATCAATTCCACGGCAGTAATGCCCAGGGATTTTAAATAATCAATAGTGATGGGGTGTGCAAGTGCTGAATAGGTGCCTCTTATTTCTTCAGGTATATCTGGATGCTGGTAAGTAAAACCTTTTACGTGCAATTCATAAATGATGGTTTCGTGAAGCGGAATATTTAAATGCTCATCTCCTTCCCAATTGTAGCTTGAGTCAACTACTACACACTTCGGTAAAAATGGACCGCTATCATTAGGGTTGAATGAGAGGTCTTCTTTTTTATTGCCTATTTTATAGCTAAAAAGAGAGTCGTGCCAATTGACTGTACCGGCAATGGCTTTGGCATAAGGGTCGATTAATAATTTATTAGCATTGAATCTTAATCCATTTTCTGGATCGAAAGGACCATGCACTCTGAAACCATACAATTGCCCCGGTTTCACCCATGGTAAGAATATATGCCACTCCTGGTGGCTTCTTTCCGTTAATTTTATGCGATGGGATTCTTCCGCGGCGTCGGTCGAATCATACAAACACAATTCTACTCCGGTGGCATTTTCAGCAAACAAAGCAAAATTTACGCCTTTGCCATTCCAGGTAGCACCTAAAGGATAAGGCTTCCCGGGCCAGGTTTCATAATTTTCCATTAAAAATAGGTTTGGTTTATAAGTATAAATTAATTGAGTAAAAATTGTTATCTATCAAGAAAAAGTTTCAAAAATAGCCTTTATCTCCATCTATTTGTGACATTTGCGATTTCTAATCTTTAGAGTGTAAGTAAAAAATTTCTAAATTTATCATTGTCATAACTAGCCATACCTCGATGTTCGGCAGCTATTTTTCCGGAGGGAGAAATTACAAATGTTGTGGGGATTGATTGGCTGCTATAAACATTGGGTAAATTGGATGCCAGGCGGTATACGGGAAAAGTATAGCCTTTTTTCTCCACAAATTGCCAGGCTTTTTCTTCATCTTCATCCAAACTGATGAGTGCAAACACAATATTTTCCTTATCTTGAACATCTTCATAAAGATTTTGAATTTCTGGCATTTCGGCAATACAAGGGGGACACCATGTAGCCCAAAAATTTATAAAAATTGTTTTATCTTTTAAATTTTCAAAATCTAATACCTCACCATTCTTATTTACCAATTTTAAATTATAGCTAGCGTTAGGTAAATTTTCCTGCTGTTCCATATCTGGCTTTATAATCCCGGTTTTAAGCACTCCTCTTTGTAAAAAGCCTATTACTTCCGTATGCATACCGGTAAAGTACAAGGTTGCTATTATACCTAAGAAAACTCCCCACTCAATCAGCTCTCTTTTTAAAGACTTCTTCTTTTTCATCTTTTTATAATTTGTACAAAATTAATAAATACTTTGTCAAGTGCCTTATTAGTAAAGGAGCATTTAGTAATTTTCAGGTAAAAAATATTCAAATGTTTTTTGCTTTCTCCTTTTTATTATTTTTGTGCCACTTTTGTGTAAAACTATTATAACTAATGAATCAACTACATATTGAAAAGATTGCTGAAGAATTATCTATTAAAAAGTCTCAGGTAGCTGCTACCGCAAAATTATTGGATGAAGGTGCAACAGTTCCTTTCATATCTCGGTACCGAAAAGAAATGACCGGTAGTTTGGATGAGGTAGCCATTACGCACATCAGAGATAGGGTTGTGCAACTACGTGACCTTGATAAGCGTAGGGAAGCCATTCTCAAATCTATAAAAGAGCAAGGTAAGCTAACCAAGGAATTGGAAGATAAAATAAACGCTGCAGAAACTATGGCTGTTTTGGAAGACATTTATCTGCCATACAAACCCAAAAAACGAACAAGGGCTACCATTGCCAAAGAAAAAGGACTTGAGCCTCTGGCCAAGAGAATATTCGAACAGGATGATTTTGATGTAAAGGTTGCATCCAGCAAGTATGTAGATGAAGAAAAAGGTGTAGCCAGCGAAACCGAGGCCATAACAGGAGCCAATGATATCATAGCCGAATGGATAAATGAAAATGCTGAAATAAGAGCTAAAACGCGTGATCTGTTTTGGGCCAAAGGCCAGTATAAAGCCAAGATAATCACGGGTAAAGAAGAAGAAGGTCAAAAATATAAAGACTACTTCGAATGGGAAGAAGATATTTCGAAAGCACCCTCTCACCGGGTGCTGGCCATGAGGCGAGGTGAGAAAGAAATGATATTGATGCTCGATACCGCCCCAAATGAAGAGGATGCTGTTTTTGTGTTAGAAAATGCGGTTTTAAAAAATAATTCGGAGGCTGCGCAAATAGTAAAAGAAGCTATAAAAGATGGTTATAAGCGGCTATTAAAGCCTTCCATGGAAACTGAAATTAGGTTAAAATCGAAAAAACTGGCTGATGAAGAAGCCATTGAAGTTTTTGCTAATAATTTACGTCAGTTATTGATGTCGGCACCCATGGGGCAAAGAGCAGTGTTGGCAATTGACCCGGGTTTTCGTACCGGCTGCAAGGTAGTATGCCTGGATAAACAGGGCAAATTGGTAGATAATGCTACCATTTATCCCAACGAACCACAAAAGAAAACAATGGAATCCGCGGCTTTGGTTAAGCATTTTGTTCAGCAGTACAACATTGAAGCAATTGCTATTGGTAATGGGACGGCTAGCAGAGAAACAGAATCTTTTGTTCGTGGCTTGGATTTACCTAAAAATGTGATCATTGTGATGGTAAATGAAAGTGGTGCTTCTGTTTATTCAGCATCAGATGTGGCACGAGAAGAGTTTCCTGATCAAGATGTGACGGTGCGAGGGTCGGTAAGCATTGGTCGTAGATTAATGGACCCATTGGCAGAACTAGTAAAAATTGATCCTAAATCGATTGGAGTAGGGCAATACCAGCATGATGTAGATCAAACACTCTTGAAAAATAGTCTGGACGATGTGGTAGTGAGCTGTGTAAACAAAGTAGGTGTAGAGGTGAATACAGCTAGTAAGCAACTACTAACTTATGTTTCCGGATTGGGGCCACAACTGGCACAAAACATTGTGGAGTATCGTAATAGTAACGGCCCATTTAAAGATAGAGATAGCTTGAGGCAAGTTCCTCGTATGGGCGACAAGGCTTTTGAGCAAGCAGCTGGCTTTTTACGCATTTATGAAGCTACTAATCCATTGGACGCCAGTTCGGTTCACCCGGAGAGCTATCATGTAGTGAAGAAAATTGCAAAAGATTTGAATTGTTCTATAGATGATTTGATTAAAAATTCATCGTTGCGAGCCAAAGTGGATTTGAAAAAGTATGTAACAGAAACAGTAGGTTTGCCAACGTTGGAAGATATAATGAAAGAATTGGCCAAGCCTGGTCGCGATCCCAGGGAGTCATTCGAAGTATTTGCTTTCAAAGAGGGCGTAAATGAAGTTAGCGACTTACAAACCGGGATGCAATTGCCAGGTATTGTAACCAACATCACTAATTTTGGTGCATTTGTGGACGTGGGCGTACATCAGGATGGGTTGGTTCATATCAGCCATTTGTCTGACAATTTTGTAAGTAATCCGGCGGAGGTAGTTAAAGTACACCAAAAAGTAAATGTAACTGTGATGGAGGTGGATATTCCCCGTAAGCGAATATCACTTAGTATGAAAGCTAACCCGTTTGAACAAGCTGCACCAAAGAAAAAGAGTGGTAAGCCTAAGCAACAAACAAAGTCTAAGCCAAAACCAAAACAGGAACCTGAAATGGATTTTAACGAAAAACTAAATATGCTAAAGAATAAATTTAAATAAAAAAATCATGAAATTTGGTAATTACAAGATGAAAGGATTCACTCTTAAAATATTTCAATTTTATGATAATCATAGAAAGAATATTTGCTTTTTAACCACCCCCTGTCCGCCAGCGGACTTCCCCCTCCTTAA
>CAZQEZ010000201.1:2287-6909 GCA_964592475.1 uncultured Roseivirgaceae bacterium | reverse complement strand
AGTTGGATGTTACCTGGTTTAGTACTCTTATTTTTTCCTGAAAGTCTCCTTTGATCTGATCGCGAATGTTTTGCATCTGATCCAGGATCTGCTGCATATCGTCGGGAAGGGCATCGGTTAAAAATTCCCGCAGTCGCTTAGCCATAGTGGGTGACTTGCCATTGGTACTGATACCAATTTTCAAATCACCTTTCTGTACAATTGAACCCAAATAGAAATCGCACAATGCCGGAGTGTCAGCCACATTCACCAGGGTATGGCGCAGGCGACACATTTGCCGGATGCCCTGGTGCAGTGCCTGGTTGTCAGTAGCACAAAAAACCAGGTCCTTGCCATCCAGGTCCTTGTTTTCAAAATCACGATAATGCAGACTCACATTGGAATGGTCCGCCGCCAGTTTTTTCACTTCAGGTTTAATGTAACCCGCCACTACATCAATGGTAGCTTCGGGACTATTGGCCAGAATAGCGGAAAGCTTCTCTTCTCCTACATTGCCACCACCTACCAGCAATATTTTCAATTGCTCCGCTTTTACGAATATGGGAAATAGTTTATTGGCCATTTTTATACTGCTTTACTTAAAAGTTCTACATGATTTTGCTGACTTGCAGCTTGCTGTGCCTTAGCAAGATTCACTACATCTCCTATCACGATAATGGCTGGAGAAGCTATGTTGGCTTCTGTAGCTTTTGCTTCAATATCTTCCAGTGTACCGATTGCAACTTTTTCATTAGGTAAAGTGCCGTTCTGAATAATGGCCACCGGAGTATCAAATGCACGGTGTTGCCTGTAAGTGGCAGCAATTTCCATTAATTTATGCACTCCCATCAATATTACCACCGTGGCAGAGCTTTGTGCTGCCAACCGCACGTCGTTGGTAAGGTTTCTTTCACTGTTGGTGCCGGTAATTACCCAAAAGCTCTGACTTGCACCGCGGTGTGTAAGAGGAATCTGTTGGTAGGCAGGTACTGCCAAAGCACTGGTAATTCCTGGTACTACCGAGCCGGGCACGCCTCTTTCTTGAGCATATTCCAGTTCTTCATAGCCACGACCAAAAATAAATGGATCGCCTCCTTTCAACCTTACCACGTGTCCATGCTTATAGGCTTTTTCTACAATCAATTCATTGATTTCTTCCTGGCTGTATTTTTTTAAACCAACCCTTTTACCTACAAATATTTTGATGGTGTGGTCAGAAGCATAGTCCAGTAATTCGTGGTTGGCCAAAGCATCATAAAGGATTACATCGGCTGACTTGATGGCATTGATAGCCTTCAGGGTTATCAATTCCGGATCTCCCGGGCCAGCACCTACTAAAGTTAATTTTGGTTCTTTGTTCATAGCTGAGCTTAATTAGCAATTGATTCTTTTTCTCTGTACTTTTTTACTTGCTCCAAAAAGGTGGCAGCCTGGTAGCGGTATTGTTGGGCAAATACCGCAGAAGGTTTTTCATCTTTCATGCGCAAAACATAATCTTTAAATCCACCTTCAAATTCGAATATGCCGGTTTGCACGTAATGCTCATCGAAATCCATCAATACCTTAATCTGGCTGTTCACTACTACATCCTTGTCCAACAACAATGCTTTAGCTGCCTGTACAAACACGTTATAGCTGTGATAAATGGCATCTGCATGTTTTTGCTGTTCCAAAGCTTCTGAGGCCCATTGAAATTTCTCTTCCGCTTCATAAAGCAAAGTGCTAACCAGGTCGATTACTACACCGGCACATTCGCCTACTTCTGTTTTTACCTCAAATTGTTGCTGGTGCCCCCAATCGATATAATCTGAATTTTCCACACTGCTGAGATCAGCCAAAGGCTTGAGTAATTGATAAAAATACTTTTTACCCTGGCGACGGAAGTAGTTGAAATAATATTCACCTTCCTGCGCGTTGTCATCAAAATCATCTACCAGTGTGCGCAATGCTTCTTTACCCCGTTTACTAGGGAGTTTTATTACTTTTTCAGCCAGATAGCCCTGACCATCGCCACCATTGCCACCTCCCAAAACTATTTGCAGAGCTGGCAATACTTTACCGTCATTTTTCAGTGAACTTCCGTGAAAACCTATGGCGGCCAATCCATGTTGTCCGCAGGAATTAGGACATCCACTGATCTTTATTTTCAAATCCTGGTTGTAGATTAAATCCGGATATTCTTCCCTTATTTGGTCCTCGAGTACTTTGGCGATACCGGTACTGCTGCTGATGCCGAGGTTACAGGAGTCAGTGCCGGGGCAAGCTGTAATATCCGCTGTGGAGTCAAAGCCAGGATCGGCCAGGTCGAGCGCATAAAGTGCATTGAAAAGATGGGGAAGAGCGTCTTCCTGTACAAATCGTAGCAGATAGCCCTGGTTTACTGTGATTCGAATGTCATCACCCGCAAATTGTTTCGCGATATCAGCTAGCAAATGCGCCTTGTCGTAATTCAAATCTCCCAGTATCAATTTGATATTTACTCCAAACCACCCTTTTTGCTTTTGTTCAAAAACATTGGTTGCTCTCCACAGCTCGTATTGCTGCTGGTTGGCAATTTGAGCCTGGGGATAATTTTTTGTTTCCGGCAATTCAGTTGTAGGCAAGCTATCCGGATCGATTGAAAAAACAGGGTTAGGCAATGATTTCCTTTCTTCTTCGATCATTTGCAATAGCTTTTCCAGTCCTATTTCGGCTAACAAGAATTTAAACCTGGCTTTCTGGCGGCGCATTCTTTCGCCAAAGCGGTCAAAAATTCGCAGGATAGATTCTGTGAATGGAATGATCTTTTCCTGGGGGAGAAAATCATAAACCTCCTGCGCCAGGTAAGGGAGGGCTCCTAATCCACCACCGATCACTATTTTGAAACCTCTTTTTTCCTGGCCGTCAATGATCCTGATTTTAGGAATTAATCCAATATCGTGAATGAAAGTGAAAGCGGTATCTTCTTCGCTACTGGCGAAAGCAATTTTAAACTTGCGGCCCATTTCCTGGCAAATAGGGTTGCGCAAGAAATATTTAAACATGGCATGGGCGTAAGGTGAAACATCGAAAGGCTCTTTAGGATCGATGCCAGCTATGGCAGAGGCGGTAATATTTCTAACCGTATTGCCACAGGCTTCACGCAGGGTGATCTTGTCTTGTTCCAATTTGGACCACAATTCCGGGGTTCTGTCCAGGCTCACGTAGTGGATCTGGATGTCCTGTCGGGTAGTGGCATGCAGGTTACCACTTGAGTATTCTTCTGCTATATCGGCAATTCGGTGCAGCTGACGGCTGGTGAGCTTTCCAAAAGGAATTTTGATTCGCACCATTTGGACGCCTGCTTGCCGCTGTCCATATACCCCACGGGCCAGACGCAGGGATCGAAATTTTTCTTCGTCTACTTTGCCTTCATGGAAAAGTCGTATTTTTCTTTCCAGTTCGATGATGTCTTTTTCAACGATCGGGTTTTCTAGTTCTGTTCTAAAGCTTTGCATGTCGTTTTCTGATTAAATTTTGAGCATAAAAAAAGGGAGCCTTTCGCGTATGTTTGACGGAAAGGCTCCCTTTGATTCTTATTGATATTTTTATTTATTCATAAGTCACATTCGGGTACACATATAGCCTTTCCACAGATCCATACAACAGCATGCACAACAGCAACAATTGATTATGGCAGACAATATGTGAAAAGACTTTTGGTTCATTTATAATTTTAATTTCGGCAAAGGTAAATAAGTGCTTACCAGAATTGCAAATAAAATCTGTTAATTTTTTTGAAACATCTATAAATTATTGTGTGGGCAATAAAATAAAAAATATTATTTGTTGGATTATTTAAAGTTTACAAAGTAAAGCGGATAGATAATTAAACTATGGAAATTTAATTTTTTGTAAATTTGTAAAAAGCAAAAACACATGCGATATCTTGATCCAAAGAATGACCTTACATTTAAAAAGATATTTGGGCAGCACCCTGATTTATTGATAAGCCTGCTCAATGCCTTGATGCCGCTTAAGAAAGATCAAATCATTGAACACATTGAATATTTGACTGCAGAGATGGTGCCTCAAATACCTGAATTCAGGAATTCGATAGTGGATGTGCGCTGTGTTGATAATAATGGTCGTCAATTTATTGTGGAGATGCAAATGTTATGGACTCCAAGTTTTAAAGCAAGGGTATTGTTTAATGCTTCAAAAGCTTACATCCGTCAACTGAGCCCAGGTAGAAAGTATGAATCTTTACAACCAGTTTTCGCGCTTAACTTACTAAATGATGAATTTACGGAAGGGGATGATTTTTACCATCATTATTCAATAGTAAATGTGGAGGAACCTAAGCAACGACTGGAAGGGCTTGAATTTGTATTTGTGGAATTGCCAAAGTTCAAACCACAAAAATTAGCAGAAAAAAAGATGGCTGTTTTGTGGTTGCGGTTTTTAACTGAAATACAAGATGGTTCCGAACATGTAGATGATGAATTGCACAATAACAGCGAAATAAAAAAGGCATTGGAGATATTACAAGAATCAGCATTTTCACGGGCTGAACTGGATATGTACGATCGTTATTGGGATGCTGTAAGTAGAGAGAGAACTTTAATTTCAGAAAAAGTTAAACTGGCTTCGGAAGCTGCAGAGAAGAGAGGTGAGAAGAGAGG
>CAZQEZ010000201.1:0-2187 GCA_964592475.1 uncultured Roseivirgaceae bacterium | reverse complement strand
GAGAAGAGAGGCGAGAAGAGAGGCGAGAAGAGAGGTATAGAAAAAAACAGAAGACAGATGGTAGTTAATATGCATAAAGCAAACATCGATTTACTCATTATTGCAGAGGTTACCGGGTTAACTATAGATCAAGTAAAAGAAATCATTTTAGATTTATAACTCAAATAGGCCATTGAACATTCTACTTAACACGGTGTTGATTTTATTGAATCAAAATTTTTTTAACGAGATGATCAGAACTAATGTATTTTTAATATCTATAACTTTTCTAATGTTTACAGGCTGCAGTAAAAGCTGTGAATCAGAGCATTATGAGCAAGCGGACAAAGGTTTTACTTCAGAAGAAATTGATGGAGAAGACTATGAGAACCCTCCTCAAAAAACGGTGAACATTACTATTGAAGAAGATGGTTTTAATCCTAAAACAATAATAGCATTATCACAGCAGCCACTTCAAATTTCTATAATTAATAATGACGTTGAGCCTCATAGTATTGCTTTTGAATTAACGGCTGGTGTTGTAAATTTAGGTGAAGAAATAGCGCCAGGATCTAGTAAATCAATGGAGTTTGTAGCTCCCAGAGTTTTAGATAATTATCCTTTTTACGATCCCTTAGACAATAATAGGGAATCCGGATATGATGGAACATTAAATATTGAACCACCACCAGAAGCTAACTAAAAAATTATTGATATTTCAATAAAATAGTTTTATCTTCGGTTTTATTTTATAACCATTAAAAAAAATATCATGAAGAAATCAATTTTTTCACTTGCAATTTTCGCTACGTTTTTTCTTTTTTCATGTGGCCAATCAACCAGTGTAGTAGATAGTGGCACTTATAGTGGAACCATAAGTGAAGTAGAACCTGAAAAAACAGAAATTTATGTTGAAACTGAAGACGGAAAAATTTTAGAATTGTATTTTACCGATGCTACCACACTGACTAAAGATGGTGTTGAAGCAGAATTTTCTGAATTGGAGGAAGGACAAAGTGTAGAAGTAGAAGTTGAAAAGATAGGCAAAAGATTAGACCCTATTGCCGTAAGAATAATGGAATAATGAATTTTTTAGAATTCTATCGAGCTGAAACTTTTCATCCAATTACAGTACATTGGCCTATTGTATTGCTTACGATAGGCTCTTTGTTTTTTATTGTTGGCTATTTTAAAAAGAATTATTTTACGCCAGCAGGCAAAGTATTGATATATTTAGGTACTATTGGTGCTTGGTTAGCAATTTATACCGGAAATTTGGCCGATGGCATCGTGAGTCGCAAATTATGCGACCCAACCGTACTTAAAACACATGAAAATTTTGCCTATTATACTGCGTATATTTTCAGCATCATTATAGTTTCTGATTTACTATTGATTTTTTTTAATTTTAAAAATGAGGTAAGTAAAAAGATTCATTGGTTACAGATGATTTTCATGTTGGCAGGAATAGGTGTATTGATTTACGTTAGTCATTTAGGTGGATCATTAGTTTACGATCAGGCGGCGGGAGTTAAAGTACCCTCAGACGATTGCCGAGAATTTGAATAAAATATTTAATCTGAAAGCATAAATTTTTTCGAGCTTTACAGAAAAATTAGATGATAAAGTAGCATTAATAACCGGAGTTTCTAGCGGACTTGGCTGGGCAGAGGCCAAATTGCTAGATAGGAATAATGATAAAACTTAAGATGAGCTTAAACAACCAGTTAAGCAATATTCAGGAGGTCGCTCCTAACATCGGAATTCCAACTATCACTCCCGATATAGTGCTGTATTGTTTGCTTTAAATAGACCTGCAAGAGTGGCTATTAATAATATCAATCAGATCCAGAGTACAAACTTTATAAATTAATTTTAAAAGTTAATATTTAAAGGGAAATGTAGCAGGAGTAATATTTTAGCCGAAAAAAGCTTAAGAATTATTTTACATGTATTAACTTTAATATTTCGTTAAGTTTATTTATTAATAAATAAGATATGGATCGTGAATATAAAGAAAAATTAAGCCATTTAAAAGACCTAATCCAACTATCCAGGGTTGATGGTTACGAATCTACTATCGAATCAAATTTTATTGAAAGCGTTGCTGAAAGACTTGGTGTATCTACGGGTGATTTAAATAATTTAAAGAACGGAGCAATTGATATCGATTTCTCTCCACCTAAATATGAATACCAAATTATACCT
>CAZQEZ010000200.1:0-7016 GCA_964592475.1 uncultured Roseivirgaceae bacterium | reverse complement strand
GAAAGGACGAAGGAATTTCAAATGACTTTAACGAAGTTTCAATAGTAGTTGGATTTAAATATTATTATACAGATTTATCAACATTTACAATTAGTGAAAAAGCATTTTGTAGTGAGCAAGATATTAACATTAAAGCAAGTGTTTTAGCTAGCAATACAGGAGTCAATTTCAGATGCTATTTTACTCAAGAAGGTAAAAGTTATGACCTCATCGATGTATTTGGTAAAATGGATGAAACCTTAAAAATACTAGATATTATCAATTTAATTCCAGGTTATAATGATAAAATTAAAAATCAAATTATACTACATTGCTATGTATTAACAGATGGTTACAAAAGTAATGAGTTAGAGACAACTATAGATATTAATCCAAGTGGGCCGGATGTGACCGTTCTTTCTTTTACCGAATTAATCTGCTTAGGAGAAAAGTTTGATGTTAAATTTGAAGTAAATGGTATTTTTGATGAGTACAAGATTACTTATAAAAATCCAAATGGTTCATCTGGTGAAAATATACTTGAAAAATTGAAAAATGGAATAAATGATGTATCTTTTAATTTCGATACACCGGGAAGTTATAAACTTACAGTTGCTAATATAGGTAATGGACAATGTTTTAGTTCCACCTCCGTCACTATCAACCAATACCCCCTCCCAAAAGCCGAAATTGCCTCCGCTACAAATCCAACTTGCGAAAATAGCACCAATGGGCAGATAACCATGAAAACATCACCGGGTAAAGCTCCTGTTATGTATAAAATTAATAATGCCGAACCTAAAGAAAATAATAGCTTCCCTAATTTGACAAAGGGAAAATACACAATTAGCGTTACGGACGCTTGTTTTGAAAGTTCGAATATAGATCCGCAAACAGACAAAACCCTCATCGCACCCAAAAATATCCCTATACCAACATTTGAAGACCCTGACAATCCCACCTGTTTGGCGAATCCTAATGGAAATTTCAATGCTAAAATAATCCATCCTAACGATGCCAATTTTTCTTATAATTATCAATATGTATTATATAAAAATAATATAGAAGTAAATACGGTCAATACAAGCAACAAGAATGTTCCTTTCAACAACCTGACCGGTGGAAATTATAAAGTAGTAGTTCATGATGCTGACAGGCCAACTTGCCCTACGGCAGAAAATAATATAAGTCTGGCTTCCGTAGCTCCCATACAACTTTTAATAGATGCTACCCAAAACCCCACTTGTTTTAATGCTGAGGATGGTTTTATCCGCACAGAGGCCAGTGGCGGCAACAATATCTACAATTACTTTATCAATACTCTTACCGATCCCAATAATAACGGTGATTTTAACAATCTCAAAGCCGGAAAATATGAGGTGTTTGCCAAGACAAAAGTTGAAAATTGTCCGGATCAATCCGCGGTAGAAACCATTGAACTTATCAATCCTCCTAAAATTGACATCAGTTTAAATGTGGAACCTATGCAGTGCCACAACGACAACGATGCAAGTATAGTAGCCGATATAAACGGTGGGAATGGCAATTTCACTTATCAATGGTATTTGAAATCAGGAAATGATTGGCTTCCAGCGACTAATTCCGCCAATTATCAGAATTTACAATCCGGAGAATATAAATTGGAAGTTTCCGAAGCGAGCTGTACGATTGAATCGGAGGTCGTGCAAATTATCAATCCGCAAGCGCTTACTTTTGCCGTCGTCGACATCAATCGCCCCGCCTGCAAAGGTGATCAGCCGGCTAGCATCAATCCTTCCGCTACGGGTGGATGGGGAGAATACCAGTATTTTACAGCCCTCAACCAACCGGCCAACTGGCAGCCTTTTACCCCGGGAAGTACCATTGGCGATGGCACCTACTATTTACAAGTGGAGGATAAGGAAGGTTGTACTCATTTATATGAAAATACCATTCAATTTATCACACCGGAAGAGGAGCTGTCCATGGATTTACAAACGGAACTGTTGAATGGTCATCACCTTACTTGCTTCAACAGCAATGATGGCAGCGTAAGCATCAATGGTGATGGTGGCGTAGGGTCTTACTTGTACGGTATCAATAACCAGGACTTTATCAGTGAATCCGATTTTAATCAATTACCTGCCGGTAAGCATACTTTTAAATTGAAAGATGAGAATGGTTGTGAAAAAACCAAAGAGCTTACCCTTACCCAGCCCGCTCAAATCAACCTTAGCATCCTGAGCCAGGACGAGGTAAAATGTTTTGGCGAATACTCGGGCACTGCCGAACTGGCTGCCAATGGTGGTATCGCCCCCTATCAATTTAAGTTGGACGATAATGATTGGCAGCAGCAACCTGTTTTCAATGAACTTACTGCCCAAGCCTATACCGTGACCGTAAAGGATGCTAATGAATGTGAAGTAACACTGCCATTTGAAATTCAAAGTCTTTTCGATCCGATCGTAATCGATTTCGATGTAACGGATGTGTCCTGCTTTGGCTATAGCAATGGTAGCATCAATACAACCCTTGCCGGTGGCATGCCACCCTTTAATTATACCTGGCAGCAAGGCAGCGACAATGCATTTTTACAAGACCTACCCGCCGGTACTTATCAGCTGGAAGTGGCGGATGATGAAGGTTGTAAAGCTACTGCCGAAGTTACCATCAACGAACCCGACAACATTGATTTGGGCGATCCGGTCACCATTTGCCAGGAGCAAGATTACCCGCTTGATGTTTCACAACCGGATGCTGTGGCTTATCAGTGGATTGGTCCCGGTGATTTCAGTAGTGATCAACCGCTGGTTAATTTTACCGAAGCAGGCACTTATCAGCTTACTCTCACCCTGAGTGATGGCTGTGAAATGAGCGATGATTTCGTTTTAAATTATAATGATATTTTGTTTGAGACAAATTTTCTGATTGCCTCGGCAGCAGAAGTGGGCGATACGGTTCGTTTGATCGAGGTGTGTTACCCGGCTCCTGATAGTGTGAATTGGCAGATAGATAACAGGGCTAACATTTTACAAATGGATAAACACCGGCCGTTGATTTCTTTTGATCAGGCGGGGGAATATCCGATAAATATGGCCGCCTCTTATAGTGGTTGTATCGATAGCCTTACCAAAACAGTTAAATTTTATGAACTAGGTGAAATGCCGGAGCAAGGTGCCCGCATGAAATTGGGTATTGCTGGAATCAGGGCTATTCAAGTATACCCCAATCCCAACCAGGGTGCTTTTACTTTGGAGCTTCACTTGTATCAGCCGGACGATGTAATGTTTTTCCTGTATGATCTAAATGGCAATGAAATTACCCGGATACAACGTGGTGGCGAAGTACGGTACGAAGAACCGGTAGCATTGGGCAGTTACCGACCTGGTATTTACATCTTAAAAGCGGTAGCGGCCGACGATGAGAAAAATATTAGAATAATGATCAATTGATGCGAATTTTACTTGCCATATTGTTTTTGTTCGTGACCATGAGCTTATGGGCGCAAAATCTGGACAACCTGGGTGAGCGTGATCCTTTTAAAATTACCGGGGGAGTCAATTTCACCGGTATTGGTTATGGCGTAAATGGCATCGAAAGCCGTCGCGATCCTTTTAGCTGGTACATGAATGGAAGTCTGGCAGCAAATATTTATGGTTGGAGTGTGCCTTTTTCATTCAGCTACAGCAACCAGCAGCGATCGTTCCGGCAGCCTTTCAATCGCTACGGTTTGGCGCCACAATACAAATGGATCAAAACCTACCTGGGTTACAACAACATCAGCTATTCCAATTACACCCTTAACGGACATGTATTTTTAGGTGGGGCCGTGGAGCTTACCCCGGGAGATTTTCGCATTAACGCCATGGTGGGCCGTTTGCAAAAGGCAGTAGAGGAAGATACTTTGAACGATGCACGAATTATTCCTGCTTACCAGCGCATGGGTTATGCTTTTCAGGTAGGTTATGGCAAAGGGAAAAGTAGCATTGACCTTATCCTTTTCAAAGCAGAAGATGATGAAAATTCACTCAACTATCATCCGCGGCAAGAGGATGTTCGGCCTCAGGAAAACCTGGTGCTGAGCATCATTGGTAAGCAACAAATTATGGAAAGATTGATGGTGAGCGCGGAGTTTGCCAGTAGTGCTTTTACCCGAAACACGCTCGACTCATTGTCTGAATCTGGAAGTACAAACCTACCCGGTAGCATCGGAGGGCTATTTACACCGCGCGCTTCTTCGGAATTCTACAATGCTTTCAATACTCACCTGGCCTATCAGGGAGATATTTATACCGTTCAACTTAATTATGAAAGGGTAGACCCCGGTTACCGTACATTGGGTGCTTATTTCTTCAATAATGACCTGGAAAATGTTACCGTCAGCGGATCGGTAAAACTTTTAAAGGATAAACTCAATGTTGCCGCCAATACCGGTACACAGCGTAATAATCTGGCTGACACGGAAGTAAGTGCTACCCGACGCTGGATCAACGCGGTCAATCTAAGTTATGCCCCCGATCAAAAATGGAACTTCAACGGGTCGTATTCCAATTTTACCACCTTTACCAACGTGCGACCTCGCTTCGACCCGTTTTTTGAGGATGAATTGGATACCCTCAACTTTTACCAGATCAATCAAAATGCCACCGCATCGGTCAGCTATAATCTTCCCGGAAACAAAAGCAATCGCCAAAGCATATTTTTCACCGGCTCTTATCAAATAGCCGAAGATGACACCGGAAACGAGGCTGATACCGTGGACAGAGGCAATACCTTTATGAATGGCAACCTGGCTTACCGGTTGAGCATGGTGGAGCAACAAATGAGTTTATCTGCCGGGTTCAATTTTCTATTAAGCGAATTTGGCGGGCAAACCACCAATACCTTTGGTCCCAATGTATCTGTCAATCGGTCTTTTTTGGACAAGCAATTACGCGGAGGGTTATCCTATTCTTATAATCAGCAAAATGAAATGGAACGCGGTGATAGTAAAATTACCAGCATCAGGCTCAATGCTAATTTTACCCCCCGGAAGTCCGGAGGAAAAACAGAGCAGGGGCAATCAAGCGCTTTGATTGGTAAAGGCCAGCATGGCTTTTCTATGAATGCCATTTACTTGCGTAAAAGTACCACCAATCCGGAGCAACCTGATTTTGGTGAAATAACGGTAAATTTTAATTACAATTACCGGTTTTAACGGGGAGGTAGTATGAGAAAAACATTTGTAAAATATTTATCTTTTTTGTGGCTCATCCTTGTGAGTCAGCAAGCACAAGCCCGCGATCCGATATCCGCGGCACTACAAATCACGCCACCCTACAGTGTGTATTTACAAGATTACGCCTCTGCCATTTCAGAACCCATGCGGGTGCAGGTAACCCTGCTGGATATGCAACAGCCATTTTACGATGTGCGCCTGCATTTAAAAATTGAAGGGCCCGGCATTACCATTGAAACCAGTCAATTTTATAATCCACCTCCCCTCACTTTGGAACCCGGCAACCGGCAAACCTTCAGTGGCAATCAACTGTATGAATTGCTGATGGCCGAAAATCTTGACTTTAAAGGGTTGAGCCGCAGTGAATTTGAGCGACGTGGTGGCTCTTTACCGGAAGGTTTTTACCGGTTTACGATTACCGTAAGAGATTACCGCCGGCCCGATGTAGTATTATCTAACCCCGCCACTGCCATGGTTTGGCTCACGCTGGGTGACCCACCACTGCTCAATCAGCCGCATTGCGGCACAGAAATTAAGCTCAACGAGGGTATGCAAAACCTGGTTTTTCAATGGTCGCCTATGAATGCAGGTTCGCCTTACGCGCTTACTACCGAGTATATTTTTTCTTTGGTAGAAATACGCGTGCCGGGATTCAATCCCAATGATGCCATCAATAGTTTGCCACCCATTTATGAAATTACCACCAACCAGACCAGTATTTTGTATGGTCCGGCGGAGCCGCCACTCATACCCGGGTTGGAATACGTTTGGCGGGTGCAGGCGGTGGATATGCAGGGCCGCGATGTGTTTAAAAATAACGGCTACAGCAATGTTTGTGCTTTCAGGATCACCGAAGATGTGAGCCTGCTTTCTCCTTCCGACCTGGTAGCAGAGGCAGAAAGCGATCGCCGGGCCAAAGTTACCTGGAGCTTGATGCCCGAGGTAGAAAGCTACCGCATCGAATACCGCAAGGCTGATATGGAAGATGCTGCCTGGTTTGGCCAGGATAGCGAAGAGGATGGCATCATCATCAACAACCTGGAGCCCGAAACCACCTACGAGGTGCGTGCCGGCAGCAAACGAGGCAACTATACCAGCAGTTGGGGTGAGACAGTCACATTTACCACCGATGCAGCCCGGGAGTTTATCTGTGGGCAGGACCCCAGCTTGGGTGAAATAGAAAATAAAACGCCACTGGGCAGCGCTATGGTGGGAGATATTTTCAAGGTGGGTCATTTTGAAATGACTGTGCAGCAAATTGAGGGCAGCAACGGCACCTTTTCCGGTATGGGCTATATTACCATGCCTTTTCTTTTTGTAAGAATTGGCGTGAAGTTCGACAACATATCCGTGAATGAAAACCAGCAGGTGTACGCCGGAAAGGTTGAAGCCATTTCCGAAGGCATCGAGGCCTTTCTCAAGCGAATAGAAGAAGAAAGGGGCCCTCCCGGCACCGGCAGTGGCGACGATTTTGAGGGAGAAGAAGAGAAGATCGATGGGGTGATGGACAGCCTTTACATCAATGATGAAGGCCAGATAGTAGTGATTACCACCGAAGGTGATGAAATAATCGTGGAGGTAGAAACCGACCCCGAAACCGGCGAGCCCAAAGATGTGCGGATCACCGATAGTGAGAATAATCAGGTAGTGGTAGCCGATGGACAAGTAGGGGATATCATTCCTCCGGGGAGCCCCGGTAATAACCTGGATCCTGTTTCACCCGACGCCAATGAATTGCAACTGATGGCCAAATTTGCACCTTCTTCGCAGCAAATGTATGGCTTCGACTCCCTGAGCCACCAGGCCATCAAAGATATTTACCCAACTTATCAGGTAGAAG
>CAZQEZ010000199.1:0-7019 GCA_964592475.1 uncultured Roseivirgaceae bacterium | reverse complement strand
TATTAAATTTTATATCATCGTCATTATACACCTGCTGCATAAATTGCTCCCAAATGGGCAACGCCATTACTGCACCTTGTCCATAGCGAAAAGAAGTGAAACGGATGTATCTATCATCGCCACCAACCCAGGCACCAGCTACAAGCTTAGGGGTAATACCCATAAACCAACCATCAGCATAATCTGAAGTAGTACCTGTTTTACCAGCCATTTCGACCTTATTTTTCAATTGATCATTGATCCGATAGGCAGTACCATCTGATTCATAAATAGTTCCTTTGAGCATTTGTAGCATAAGGTAAGCTGTTTCAGCACTTATCGCTTCTTTTTTTTGAGGTACATTTTTCATAAGTATGTTACCGTACTTATCTTCTATTCGGGCTACTACATAAGGTTCGTTCCATACTCCCTGATTGGCGAAAGTAGCATAAGCCCCTACCATCTCGTGCACCGAAACATCGCTGGAACCTAAGCTTAATGACATTACCGGGTTTAAAGGACTTCTTATTCCCATACGTCTGGCTGTTTCTACTACATTTTCAGGACCTAGTTTATTCATCATCATGGCAGCTATTCTATTCATAGAGCGGCGCAACCCTTCTTTTAAGGTTACTAATTCTCCATTGTATTTATCCGTGGCGTTTTGTGGCGTCCAATAGGGAGGATCGGCACCCGGGACTTCATAAGTAACCGGAGCATCCATTATTTCAAAACAGGGGGAATACCCGTTGGCAATGGCAGTGGTATAAACAAAAGGCTTAAAGGTAGAACCCGGCTGATTTTTACCTTGTCGCACATGGTCGTATTTGAAGTAATTATAATCGATACCACCAACCCAAGCCTTGATTTGACCATTGGTAGGATCCATGGCCATAAAACCCGTGTGCAAAAATTTCTTATAATACCTGATAGAATCCAGTGGGCTCATTTTTATTTCCTTTTCACCATCCCAACTGAATACTTTCTGAGGGCGAGGCAATTGGGCATAAAATGCTACACTATCACTTTTAGCGCCATATTTCCGTACCAATTGCCGGTATTGGCCTGTTGTTCTCCATATTTTGTTGATATAATCTTTGTCACTTGCCCAAGGCTCGCGGCCTTTCCATTCTAGATTAAAGCCTTTCTGCAAATATTGCATATGGGAGCGAACGGCTGCCTCGGCGTGTTTTTGCATGCGACTATCTATAGTGGTATATATTCGCAAACCATCCTGGTATAGGTTAAAATTATTTTTAGCTGCCCAGGCTCTTAAATCAGCCCTCAGTACTCCTTTTAGATAAGCTATTAAATCATTTTCTCTATCCTGAGGTCTGAATTTTAAGTCTAAGCCTTTGTTTAAGCTTTCCCGATAAACCTCTTCTGTTATGTAGCCATTAACATAAAGTTTTTTTAGTACCCAATCCCGGCGATTTTTTGCACGCTCCGGATGCCTTACCGGATTAAAAAAAGAAGGCCCATTTAAAATTCCCACCAATAGAGCTGCCTCGTGAGTTAATAGTTGGATGGGTTGCTTGTCAAAATAGGTTTCAGCTGCTACTTTAATGCCAAATGTATTGTTACCAAAAGGCATAGTATTGAAATACATGCTAATAATTTCTTTTTTAGTGTATGCTTCTTCAATTTGTACTGCAACAATCCATTCTTTGGTTTTTATGATCAGTAATTTTAAATAAGGAATTCGTGATAATAATCCTTCATATTCTGCACTACGTGTTTCCCACAACATTTTGGCCAATTGCTGGGTAATAGTACTTCCCCCTTGAGGATCGCGCATAAGAATAACTGTGCTCACAAATGCTCTGGTTAACCCGATTAAATCTATTCCCGAATGGGTATAAAACCTTCTATCTTCAGTGCCAACTAAAGCTTGCACCAGGTATGGCGAAAGTTCGTCATAATCTACAGGGTTACGATTCAATTGATAATACTTATCTAAGGTTTTACCATCGGCACTGATCAGTAATGATGCCAGATCAGGATTTGGGTTTTCTAAAGATGCTAGTGATGGTAAACCACCGTAAAGGTTGAAGAGATTAATTTTTACTGACCAATAATAAACAGGAGCCAGCAACACCAGGATTATAAAAAAAATCCATAAAATACGTGTAAGCCGGGAAAGCTTTTTAAATTTTTGTTTTAATCCCATTTTAATTAAACGTTATCTAAGACTAATTGAGTGTAACGATTGTATACCTGCAAAATATCTTCTAAAGTTATTGATTAGGTAAAATAATCACCTGATCACTTGAAAATATCCTGTAAACTTTTGATCATTTTTAAGCGTAAATAACTCGTAGTAGTAAACACCATTGTTTAAAGTTGATGCATTCCAATCGTTTTTATAATCGACAAAATTTAATATTTCTTTACCCCAGCGATTGTAAACTTTCAGGTAATTTTGGGGATAAACTTCTGTTAAACGTTTGATCTCAAAGTATTCGTTAAATTCGTCAAGGTTAGGTGTAAATACATTAGGAATAAATAATTTATGCTCAAATTGATTCCCGGCAGGGTTAGACCAGGCCTGATTAGCGCCGTCTTTTTCTATTGCCTTTATCCTAAATTGATGATTAAAACCTGCCAAGCCATCCTCATAAATGAAACCCGGCTTCTCACTTTCACCAAAAAACTCCCAATCATTGTCATCCACTTTCCGATAAATTTCATACATTTCTACACCCTCATGCCACCCTTCATAGTGGTTCCACTGTAAATCTATTAAGGCATCGTCTTCATTTTTAATTGATGACAATAACATTGTTCTGTGTTGCTCACTTTCTTTTGCCTGCAAGCAGGTGCTGTTCAATTTCATTTGATAGTAGTATGAATCCTCAGCGGGATTGACTGATGCATCATGGTAAACTAATGAAGTATCCTGAAAGAAGCGATCATTAAATGTCCGGTATTCATTCTCCTTCTTTAATTGAAGTGGTAGCGAAAAGTTGCCTAATGCTTGACCGTAAACGGAGATTGTGCTATCCAAATTTACACTAGCCGAATGAATTACCACTTGTGCGGAATCTGTAAAAACATTTACTCCTAACGTATCGGAGCTGCCATAACAAATAGTATCTATTGTTTGGCTAAACTCATGCACCCATATTTGCTTATTGCCATTTGAATGCCAACTCACTTCTACCTGGTTGCTACCTTGCCCATTGATTACACTACCGCCATTCAGAGTCCAGGTGTAAACAGAACCGGTGGTATTAGTAATTTCATAATGATTCTCATTTCTTAAGTTGTAACACACAGTTTCATTGCCTCTGGGAGTTTCAGTATCTAATTCCACATTGATTTTTACCGGCAATTGCTTTTTTGTATTGCACCTACCCCATGGCGATACAGTATTTATACTGACGAGTGCATTTGGATTGGTATCAAGCCAGTTTACTGTTATGCTATTAAGTTCTTCATTTACTAAATTACCACCCATTATTTGCCATGACACATCTCGCTGTAAGGTATTTTCAATTTGGTAGATTACTCTTTCTACATAAGGGCATACACTTTTACCACCCACAATGGATCCTGTTTCCATATCCGGATTCACTGTGATTTTAACCGTATCTTTGAATAAGCAATTATTTTGTTGGGCAGTTAAGTAAAGATCAGTGATTCTTGGCATGTCTGTCCTGTTTATTTTTGAATAGTTTGGATTAGCCACCTGGTAATCGTCTACCTCATGAGAAGGACTCCAATTGTAGGAGGTATTGGGCAGTGTTTGGTTACCAATTGAAATTACCTCTCCCGAACAAAGGGTGGTATCGGGTATGGCCTGAAACTTACTTTTGGGACGGTAAGGAGGAAAATCATTAAAAGATGATGCCATGTTGGGAAAACTTGTAGCACTGGTATAATTGAGTTCAGGTGATTTTAAAAATTCGACAATATTGCAATGAGGAAAGGTATTGTTGGGCTCTTCTATGCGATAAAAGCTACTATTGAAGTGAAAATATATTTTGCCATCAATGGCTAATTGAAGAGCATCATTTCTAATGTAGGTAATTAAATCGAAAACTCTTATTTCAGATTGCTTTATTGACGTGGAATCTTTGACTGAAATATCTATTTGAGAAATAAATTTTTCTTTCCAATTTCCATTTACATCATTTTCATCAATGGTATAAAACATTAAATAAATCTTATTTTCATCTGGTGAAAATTCAGCTCTTGATGGAAATTTATTATCTATTGTCCATTTAACTAATAAATTTATTTTACCAGTATTTTTATCAAATTGGTAGAGTTCAAAATCATCGCCATAATATGCCAATAATAAATTACCAGAGGGAGAAAATTTAATACCAACATATTTTATTGAACTCAGGGGCAAACCAATTTTATTTCCTACCGAATGATCAGAAATTCCATTTTCATCCAAAGTTTTTGCATGCAAAAGTTGATCTTTGAAGGAAGTAAAAAGCAGCCAATAACGATTATTTACTTTGTCATAAGTGGCCCGGATCGGACAGAAAACCTGTTCATGCAATAAGTGATTGTAAGTGATTACCTCCCCTGCACCATCATTTTTGTAGGCATCCACTATATGATAGTATTGATTATAGTAAATATCGGTATTATTGGTAAATAAATAATATAAGGAACTATTACCCGGAGTAGGCAATAGTAGCGTCATGCCGTTATAATGAGAAGCGGCTTTTTTAATTTTTTCACTGCCAGGCACCGGATTTGAATATTTATTAAAAATAGTATCATTGTTACTATAAAAAAGAAAATTACCTATAGAATCAGCAATGGAAGCAGTTGCGTGTAGAGACTGAAACTTTGGGTTGAAGGTTAAAGCGGGTTCAGGACAAGTAAAATCCAGGCCCAGGTTTGCAGCTTGCCAATAACCACCCTGTAGCTGATGTTGAGCCAGAGAAGTGAAAGTTAAAAAAATCAGAATTAATGCCAGTTTAATTTTGAGCTTCATCTGATTGAATTGGTTTTTAATATGAACTATATATTTGATAATTGATATTTGTATTTTCACCACCCCATGATTGTATAAAATAGCATCAGCTATTAAATTAAATCTTAACTGCAAAATATTTCTATTTGCACCACCTCCTGATTGTCTGCGACAATCCTCCCCCTCCTCAATTAAGGAGGGGAATTAAGGGGGTGTTCACCGCAAATACTGCCACCGCAACCCAATCCTGAAATTAATCGCGGTAGGCATGATGCTTCTTTCTTTATCATGCAGCAAATCATACAATACCGTCACCTGGCTGTGCCAGTTTTTCATTAGGCGGAAGGTTTTACCAACTCCCACATTGATAGCATAAACATAATCATAAGTTTTGATATCTGTCTGCTGACCGGCTATTATTTTTCGTGCATTTTCTACTTCCAGATATCCTAAAAAGCCTTTGCGGGTCTGGTATTCTGCAAAGGTCTTCAAGCCAATCACATCATTTTCCAGGTGATGGACCTGATGTTTTTTATAACTGATGAAGTTGAGACGATAAAGCAGGGCTATGCCTGTACTGAAGCGATTATTTAAGCGATAGCCGATGAAAGGTGAAAAATCCAGTGCCACATGATCTCCACTGAGGATCACCAGGTGGTTGCCATAGATCAATCGCTGACTAAAGCTAAGGTCGTACAACGGATTAGGAGGATCTTCCAGCAGTTCCTGCATGCTTTGTACACTGGCATACTTTTGCTTAAGCTTATTCATTTGCTCTTGTATAGGAGCTATTTTGTCACTGATATCGATATTGACCGTGTTGAGCGCCCGCGTGGTGCGCTGGATCACCTGCTCCTTGCCTCCTTCCGGATCCACGAAATATTCATTGGCAGTCGCCTGCTTTTCCAGATTGGCCAAAGCTTGCTGCTCTTCAGCCAGTATTTCTCCCTTGTGCCTTTCCAGGTACTTTGCACTTCTTTTGCCCAATTGATTGATCAGGCTATCCGGGGAGGTTTTGATCAATTGCTTTAAGCTATCAAGCTGGCGGGTGTGCATTTGCAGCTGGCCTTTCCTGGTCTGAATCTTTCTGACTTGTTCGGGATATTGCTCCTTTACCACCGGCAATTTCGATAAGCTGTCCAAAGGCAGGTTTTGCCATTGCCAGGAAATACTATCGTTATACTCTTTTTTCAGTTTTTGCCAAAGTTTGGTGCTGTCCTGATCATATTGCTTTTTCTCAGATTTAAATTGTTGCTGTACTTTTTTTAGTTGTTTAAGGGTGGCTTTGGCTTCTTTTACATGCGATAATACTTCCTGATCAGCCTTTGGAAAACCCATATGCCCTTGCAACTGTGCAAAGGCAGTACTTGAAAGGTGGACAAAAGCAAGCAGGAAATAGTATCGCATAAATCTATTTTTATTGTACCTTATATTGATAGGTGTATCGCTTTAGTATATCTCCATTATGATCTTTTAATAATTTTAGACGGCCGAAGTCATCGTATTCATAGGTCAGTTTTATGTTATCAGGGCCGGTTTCGCTGGTCATGCCTTTTAATGGATCATAGGTAAAGGTTGAAATATGGGCATTTGGCAGATTATTTCTCAAGCTACTAATTTGAGAAGAGGATAGATTTCCCACTCCTGTATAACCAGGTATATATTCCAATACATCATCATGAAGTGCTCCGGTAATTTTAGACACCGGATAAAACTTTTTATAACCATATAAATAAGTTACGGGTACTTCATCATTTCCAATTACTTGAACTAGATTTCCAGATAAATCATCATATTGATATGCAGCATCCTGAGTATAATTGTTATTAGGTTTTAGTTTTTTAAAAGGACCTTGATCATTTAAATTTTCTCCAAATAAGCTTTCAGAAAGTGGATCATTTATCTTTAATGAATATGAAATTGAGGGTAATACAAATTTTCCAAATAGGTCATAGTTAGTAACCGTTCCACCTATAATTTTTGAATTAGAATTATCCAAATCAGCTTTCCATATCTGGTTTTCAACCACAGCTGATAAGATATTTTTATTGATTAATGTACTTAAATCAGAATCAACATTAGAAGCATAATCTACGGCATA
>CAZQEZ010000198.1:0-7033 GCA_964592475.1 uncultured Roseivirgaceae bacterium | reverse complement strand
AGGTAAGAACCACGGTAGCTAAAGGGGGTGGTGCTGAGATCGAATTGCAAATCAGCTTGTGAAAATCCTTCTATAGGCTCAATTAATGTAATGGCCAAAAATAATAAATTAACAATCTTCATTTTCATTTCATGTTTTATTCCAATTCGCAGGGAACGGAAGCGAATCCGTTCCTATTGAATTGAAAAATTGGGTTTATGTAATTTCGATTGGCCGCCGATAACCGATTGCCGGTAGCCGTTATTTCCTTTTCATCGCCTTCTTAAAGCTCTATAAATTTTCCATTTTAATTAATTTAGAATTTGAAATTTAGAATTTTTAAACTTCAATTCATCTTTGGTAATTACCTTTGGGTGCGCGTATAATGCCTCGATTTCCTCAGGTGTATTTTTGCTCCAGGGAAATCTCGACCACATCATGAACCAGGTCCATTGGGGTTGCTGATCCAAAATTTCCGGTTGGGGAGCTTCGCCTATTTCGCCCATGGCAATTAATTTCCCTTCAGCCAATTCCACCAGGTCATCATGGTAACTTTGCTCATAATTACCCCCGTAAATATCTGCAGCCAGAATATCCACCACCTCATTACCGGGATAATACAAATGATAATCCATCGGCACTTTTCTGCCCAGGGGTGCATTGGCATTCCATACCCAGATCAGGTTATTCAGCTTGTGATGGTTGGTAAATCGGTCATAAATCATTCTCCATAATTGATTGTAACCTTCTTTTCCCTGCCGATGTCCCCACCAGAACCAACCACCATTCATTTCATGGTAGGGTCGCCATAATACGGGTACATTATTTTCCTGCAAAGTCTTTAATTCTGCTGCAATTTTATCGATATCCTCAGCCCAGGTTTGATGGATTTTCGTGCCTGGCGTTATCAGTTGCTGCCATTCCTTATCGCTGATATCATTTCTAAAGTTACCCAAAGAATCAGCGTAGGGCCTGGGCTGGTGATACATCAAAGTAATGATGTTACCCTGCCGGTGCTTCCTGATGGCTTCCTCGGTCATTCCCGGGTTTAAATCGCTATTGCCCCGGTACGAACTGCCCCAAACTACCGGTAGCTTACCTGTATAAACTTCGATAGTATCACTGGACCTGTTGAGCTCCTGGGGATAATTGTGCTGTCCGGATAATATGTGTTTTCCTTTGATGTTGTTCAAGAAATCCAGTAGCTTCCTGGCCTCTTTCGAGGTATTTTTATTTACCGGTCTAAAATCCTGCGCCTGGCTGATTAAAGGCAGTAAAAAAATGAAAGAGAAAAATATAATTAAATTCATTTTTTAATTGTTTTCATATTTTATTAAAAAATAATGCTAAACCTGATATTCCAAATACACCTTATCCCAGGGCGCTCTCATTTTGCGCGAAAGTAATTGGTTGGCCACAAAATTATCCTTCACTTCTTCTTTCACCGGGTCCCATTCCAGATCCTGGTTGAGCATCATGGCGATGTTGCCCAGGTGTGCGATGGTAATGGACCTGTGAGCGGTTTCTGCCGGCGCTGCGGTTTGCTCTCTTGAGATCACACAGTCAATAAAGTTGCGGTAATGATTATTGCTGGTATAGAGCCGGTCTTTTTCTTCCAGTTTTATATCCAGAATACTCGCAGAATCTGCATTATGTTCTTTGCGGCTGGCCCATACGGTACCATCTTCACAGTGGAAACGAACACCAAAAGGTATGTCAATGTCATCGCCAGTATTGCTTACGATCAGCTCCACACCATTTTGATAAAGTGCTTCAAAATAAAATTCAGTAGCGGTATTGTACACCGGATGGTCCGACCATTTTGATTTCGGATTTTGAATTTTTACCGGACCGGAATCATCGGTGCCAATTACCCATTGAGCAATGTCGGGATGATGGCCGCCCCAGTCGGTGACCATACCTCCGGAGTAATCGAGTAACCAGCGAAAGTTTACATGGGTACGACAAGGCTGATAAGGTGCTTCCGGAGCCGGCCCCAGCCACATATCAAAATTGAAATCCTGTGGTACCGGCGCTATTTCGGTCAGGTGAGCGGTTTTACCAAAATCGGGTGTACCGCCTGGAAGTCCGCAGGTAACTTTCTTTAGCTTACCAATTTTGCCACTGCGTACCATTTCCACTGCCCAGCGAAAATGCTCGCTGCTGCGTTGCTGGCTGCCGGTCTGGAAAACCACGTTATGATGTTTCACCGCATTACTCATGTCGCGACCTTCTTGTACGGTAAGCGAAAGTGGCTTTTGGCAGTAAATGTCTTTTTTGGCAGCGGCGGCCATCATTACCGGTATGGCATGCCAATGGTCCGGAGTGGCAATTTCTACGGCATCAATGTCTTTTCGTTGCAGCACTTCCCGAAAATCTTCGTAACCAACCGTGCCTTTGTATCTTTTGCCGAATTTCTCGCCATAGATTTTGTCCACCATTTCCATAATGAATTCGCGGCCGGCTATTTCCCCGTTCCAGTAGCCATCACTTTTTTTGTTCACATCGCAAATGGTGGTGATCTGCACCCGTTCATCCTGTAAAAAGGCACGGGTATCGTTGCCTCCCTGGTTGCCGGCGCCTATCACGGCCATAGTAATTCTGTCAGATGGCGCCACATAGCCATTTTTACCCAATGCCGAAGCGGGGATGATGGTTGGGGCTGCTATCATGGTACCCATAGCTGCACCTGCTTGCTTTATAAAATTTCTTCTACTGGTGTTTTTCATAATTCTAATTCTCTAAGCCAAATATTTCGATAACTTACTTTATTGCTGTGGTCCTGTAGCATTAAGGGACCTTTGCTGGTATTCTCCGGCAGGTTTTTGTTATAGGCGGTAGTGGGTCCTTTTATTTCTGAATTATAGTGGATTAAAATACCATTGTGAAAAACCGTTAAAGTGCCGGGCTCTTTTTCGCTGCCATCACTGTTGTAGGTGGGTGCCTTAAAAACAATGTCATAAACCTGCCACTCGCCAGGTGCCCTGGAGGCATTAACCATGGGAGGATGTTGCTTGTAGATAGCTCCCGCCTGACCATCGGGATAAGTTTGGTTATGAAAAGAATTCAGTACCTGTACTTCGTATTTACCCATGATGTAAAGCCCGGAATTACCATTTTTTTGTCCTTCTTTACCTATGTCATCGGTGGGCGTACGCCATTCGATGTGCAACTGCATGTTGCCATAATGGTCTTTGGTATGGATATTGCCGGTTCCCGGATTTACAGTAAAATAGTTACCTTCAACTGTCCAGTCGGCTGCACCTCCCTTTACACTTTCGAATTTATTTAGCGAACTACCATCAAACAGGATGATGGCATCAGAAGGCGGATTCCAGTTTTCTGCCGGGTCTACAACTTCCGGCTGGGGTAAATCCTGTCCATTGGCTGCAAATGCCAGTAAGATCAGACTAAAAAATAGGACGTTTATTTTCATAATTAACGGTTTTATGTTGATTTATTCTTTTTGTTTTGCCTAGGGCTTCACCCTTAGGTTAATGATTTAGCTCCTTTGGAGCTTTTTTATTTACTCATATTGTTACTTTACTTCAAAATTTTGATTGTTGCCAATACCTTTATATTGGATCGATTGCCAGCCCTCAGGCAAACAGGGATCTTTCTGCACCAATCCGTTTTCGGTAAAATGTAAGCCGCCAAAACCCAGGATGAAAGCCTGCAGCAATCCCCCGGCCGATGTACCAAAGTAGGTGCTTACATTGGTTCTTCCTAAAGATAAAACTTTAAATGGTCCTTTCTTGTATGGTAAGAGGGCTTTTTCGAACAATCGTAGTGCCTTTTCCCGATCTCCGGTACGTGCAGCCGCTCCGGCAAACATGGCATAACTCATGTTGGGTCCGCTGGGGGTAATCCTATCTTCGTAGTAGCCCAGGTTTTGATGCACTATTTCTTTATCGGTGATCACATCCAAAGGAAAACCTATCAGATTCACATCTGCTTGCTTGATCGTTTCTCCCTGGTAAGTGTCATGTTCGCGCACGGTTCCATCAGGAAACGTTCTGATTACCAGGTTATTGGCTACTTCAATCCACTTTTTATCAGGTTTTCTGCCTACCAGCTCAGCTGATTTGGCAGCGGCTTTTAACACCTGAATAGCACCACCATTGGTAAAAGCGTCGTTATCAACATTAATGGCAAATTCGTCTGAGCCTACCACATTCCTGATTTCATACTTTCCCTCTTCATTTAATTCGGCACGACTCATCCAGAAATCCGCTACTTCTTTCAACAATGGGTATCCCCTCTTCTGCAGCCATTCTTTATCCTGGGTTACCGAAAAGTACCGCCAGAATGCCAGGCCAACATCACTGGTAATGTGATGCTGGAATGGACCGGTAAGGTATAGCAGTGAAGTTTGCTCCTCCCCTGAAGCGCCCGATTCCCAGGGAAACATGGCTCCCCGGTAGCCATGGGCGGCTGCATTTTGTTTCGCCTGCTCTAACCGGTTCCAGCGATACTCCAGCATGGCTTTGGCAGATTCAGGATTGATAAGCAATAAGGCCGGGTAGATCCAGAAGTCAGCATCCCAAAGTACTTTATAACCCCAGTAATCGCGTCCCAAACCCATGCAAGCGGTACTTAGTTGGGTTTGACCATTTACAAAAGAATTGATCATGAACATCATCAGGCGCACATCCTTGTTGATCTCCGGCGACCCTTCGACTACAATATCCGTCTTTTGCCAGAATTCATCCCATCGTTGCCGGTGTTGCCGGATTACTTTTTCAGGACCGGTCAGGTAGGTATAAATATTGAGCCGGGCGGTTTCGTTAATCGGGTCGGTATAGGTTTCAGTCGTGGCCATGGATCCTATCAGATACACGGTCAGCGATTCACCCTTTTTTAGCATTTTCTCAAAACCCAGACAGGGCTTGTCTTTGTCATCATCCACGAAATTGAGATGCGGATGATTTTCATCAGCAAAATAAAAACTACTGGTAGTTGCAGAAAGATACTTGCCAGTAGGGCTGTGGGCAGAAGAAGTGAACAAAGGAATACGCCTCTCTCTTAGCTGATGCAGGTATTTAGATTCATTAAATTGGTAGGGATAATCTACATTGAGTATGTTTTTCAGGCTAAAATAACGGTCTTGTTTGGCGGTAAAAGTGAGCTCGATAACACCGGTCTGTATCATGTGCTTGAGCGCGTACAGCGTATGGGATACGTGAAGGCCTTCAAATTCAAATTGGGTATTCAACCATCCTTCCCTGAAATTAAATTCTTGTTGCCAATCCTCCAGACTGCTCAAATTTGCTGATGACAAAGATTCACCTTTAAGGAAGTCTGCTCTTTCCGTTGCTGCATCTTCCGGGTTCATTACTATTAGCTCAAGATTAGTAAAATCGATGGCTGCAATAGAGCTTTCCACCATTTTGCCGGGAAAAATATCGAAGACTCCATTGAGTTGAATTTGATTACCGGTAAACGCTTTTTCAGAAATGGTGATACCGTATTTACCATTGGCCAAAGTAACCGGTGCATAAAGATCGTAGCCGGGTTTGGCAATCCTTGTCCATTCAGTTTCCTGAGCGGTAGCTTTTTGAATAATCAAAAAACTTAGAAGAAAACTAACGTAAAACCCCAAGCGATTCATATTCCCCAATTGTATTTTTTGATAATTAGTAAAATTTAAGCTAATCTACTAAAAATAAAGCATATGATACAAATTACGACCTTGATTTTTTACTAAAAATTTTAAAATTGCATATTTTGATAAATATTTTGTGAGATTTGGCCAGGCAACTTATTTATTTAAATTTTTATTTTTTTAAATAAAAGGCTACCAAAAAAAATAACCAAAGCGGTAAAGCCGGACATGATTAAAAAACTAAGCCAGACATCCACTTTAGAGTCTCCCACCATTGCTTCCCGGATGCCTTGCACCCCATAGGTTAATGGATCCAGGTAAGTAAGTACGGTGAGCCATTGAGGAATTTGATCGAGCGGAAACAGCGCTCCAGACAAAAAAAACAATGGGAAAATGACAAAATTGATGATTAAGGTAAAACCCTGGGTGTCTTCCATGCGAGAAGCAAAGGCTATACCCAGTCCGGTAGAATTATAATAACGATAAAGCCGTAGATGCACTAATTATTTTGCTTCTGCAAGATGAGGATTTATACGTGCGTATTTTTGCAGCTGACTCACTTTTGGTACTAAATCGTCCCAGATTATATGAAGTTTGGCTGCAGGCGTTGGAATATGAAAGCACTTATGTTATTAAAATAGCAAATAAAGTTATTGCCGACATGCAAAAGAAGAAGAAAAATATTTAAACTCTTTTATAATGAACCCTGTTTATGAATACCAAAATAAACTTTCAAGTTCGCATAAACAAGTATCTAATTAAATGAGCAGTTTAGATGTTGAACAAGTCGTAGTTGTTGTTCTCTACCAAGGAAAAATTCGCTGGTTCCGCAGTGACAGAGATTTGTGGGTGCTTGACCTAAATAAGTGGCGTAATGAATTTATTGATCTTGGTTACAATGTTCCAGAATTTAAAAATTCTTATCGATTTGGAATCCACACTGTTAAGAAAGAGACTGCTCAACAGTTTCTTGATAGCATATCTGAGTTTGAATTACATAAAGATGAGTTGAGTATAGAACTAGCAAAACGATATCCTTCCGCAATATCTTGGTGGGATGTTAGGGATTTATTTCCAATAATGTTTGTGAACTTTGATGATTGTAAAGTGGGGGCTTTTTATCCTGAAGGTACTCCAATGGAACGTTATGTTCCTGATGGTTGGACAGGAGAATTCATAGACTTTGCAAATGAATATCCTGAAGATATTTTTCCAACTAAAGAAAAATTTTGGATTAAAGGTGATTCTGACTTGCTGAAGCTTTTAAATGAAAGAGGCTCTAATCAGCAGTAATTTTTATTATTAGCATTATCTTATTCGCTAGATCGTTATTAAAAGGATAAACAGTTTCCTCTGGTAATAAAAGCTTCGCCTCTTCTAGTTTATCATGCTCAACTAACAAGTGAATTTGAGTAGCTAACTCAGTAACATCAGTGATCTCTTGAATCC
>CAZQEZ010000197.1:0-7056 GCA_964592475.1 uncultured Roseivirgaceae bacterium | reverse complement strand
GGTTTTTATCTTTTTAAAACGGTTGTTGGTTTTGTACTTTCCGTATAAATCATGATGTCAAAATCATCACTTAATATAAAAGGATAATAGCCTGTTGAAATAAATCCATGAGCGCCTACATCTCTGCCAAACTTAGTTTCAGTTAACCATTTACTTGCCAATTCATTTTTACTTGCTTTCCGTAAATCCAAAGCGAACAGCGGTATATCTGCTTTGCTAAAGTACATTTCATAGCTATTATGCAAAATGGGTTGTACAGAGAAAGTATCTAACCCAGTTTCTCCATAAGCCAAATATTTGCCTTGGTTCATCGTAAAACCAACGGATATAAAGTCTTTGAAAGTATTCGCCAAACTTGACCCCAAGGTATTGTAGCGATTGCTTTTCTTCACATGGGCATTATGTGCCCAGACAATGATTTTCTCATGTTCCTTTTGTAACCAAATAACGTTCTCTGCCATTGATTTGTCTCTTGTGCTACGACCGGTAGCTACTGTTTCAACAAATTGATTGACCAATCTTACATTTTGAAGTATCCATGGGTTTGCATTTGCATTTTGAAAAGTCTGCAGCCAATTCCCGGATATTTCTAAACTAGAATCTACTAATAAAGGGCGCTTTTCCTTTGTACGGTACCAATTTTTTTGGAATACTTTGTTTAATCGTTCAATCGTAGCATATTCGTCAAAAAAAGTTTGTTTCAATGGATAGTCGGATTTTCTAACGAACTCCATTAAATTATTAAGCGTGTATTTCATGCCCTGAATATCTATTCCTCTGAAATGAACTTTACGGGAAGCGTTAGTATTGTACTTTCGCATCCACTCTACTAATCCCAAAACCTCTTCATTTCTCAAACTCCAATAGCGTAATTTATTTAAGACCTCTTTGGCGTCTCCTGCTCCATGGAGTACATAATTGTTCACATATTCTACTGCTGTCATATCGGCTTCCACTACCACAGCATTAAAACCAAGTTCTGTTATCAAATAGCGAATCATGCGGTTTTTTACGGTCAAATGCTCGCTCGTGCCGTGAGTTGCTTCTCCCATAGCAACAACTCTTGCATCACCTATCAATGATTTCACAAAAGAAAGGTCAGAAAGATCATCATTTATATCGGTACTTTTAAAAGGTATAACATTGTTTTGAAGCCACTCAATTTCCTTTTGGGTAGGGGACACGATAAACTTTTGCGCATCAGAGGGTTTGTATTTTTTGCCATTTACCCTAACCGTAACATCATCAAACCAAGCTGTACCTTCACCTTTAAATTTGAGTTGAAACATTACTTGTTTAACATCTTGATGAACCTTGGCTTTCAAAGTAATTTTTGTCCATTCAATATTGCCCTTTATTTCGACTGTATCTTTATAAACCCTTGTAATTAGTTCCCAATTATCTGCATACCCGAATAATCTTATACCAGCCTTTGCGTTAGCCTTTTCAGCTTTTATCCAACTTGATATTTCCACTTCTTTCCCTGCAACTAACTTCTCAGGTATAAGATGAGATGCTAATCCTTGGTACATAATATCGTCCACCTCATATTTCTGTTTTGTTCTAAGACTTGATGTCCCGGAACGAAAAGTGCTCGAGTCAATCAAGGTTTCATATCCTTCTGCTCCAAAATACCAAGAATGGTATGACGCTATGGATGGCTCTCCACCTCCTTCAAATCCAAAATCAATGACTTGAGCATTAGCACTTTTCAGCGAAAGGCCTATTAAACCCAAAATTACATGTGAAAGAAATTTCATCGTTTCCTGTCTTTTCTTCCTTTTTGTATCGGTTTACTCATTTTATAATTAGCGTCTTTAAAAGCACTTTACGGTCGATTTGGCAATGGCTTTTATTAAATGCACAGAACTGTATTTCAGCAATAAACCCACTATTGCTTTTATAAAATAATTTAGCCAGTACTTTTTTAATCCAATGCATATGCCCGTGGAACGGACCACTCATCATCATACCCATTTTTCCAAGAGTTATTCAACAACTCTTCATCTGTTGACAAACAATTTTCAAGGTCAGATATAATATTTTCTTCATCCATATCCTGACCTATAAAGACAATTTCATTTTTTCGGTCACCAAAGGTTTTGTCCCATCCGGATTCAATATGTTTTTGATTTTCTATGAATGCTACGTACTCTATTCTTTTCTCATAAGGCATACTGCTCCACCAAACGCCCGCGCTTTCAGCTTTTAAGGAGCCGCCCGCTTGACTCCAAACTAATGCCTGCTCAGGGCGAGAAGCTAACCAAAAAAGCCCCTTGCTGCGAATAATGGTGCTTGGAAACTTATGCTGAACATACTGCCAAAATCGCACGGGATCAAAAGGTTTTTTACTTCGGTAAACAAAAGAACCGATACCATATTCTTCGGTTTCAGGGTTATGTTCGTTTTTGTTCAGTTCTTCAATCCAACCTGCACTTTGTTCAGCTTCTTCAAAATTGAACAAACCTGTATTTAAAATCTCTTTGGGTGGTACCTTGCTAAAACTGGACTCAATAATTTTTGCAGATGGATTGAGTTTGTGAATCGCTGCCTTTAGAATACCAAGGTGCTCCGCCGTTACCAGGTCGGTTTTGTTTAAAATTATGACATTTGCAAATTCAATTTGGTCAGTCAATAGATTAACAATGGTTCGGTAGTCGCCTTCCATATCAGTGAGTTCCCGATCCATTAATGTTTCCGGGCTGCCAAAGTCTTTAAAGAAATTGAACGCATCAACCACCGTTACCATAGTATCCACGTAGCTGAAACGAGACAAGTCAATGCCTTTTTCCTCATCTACAAATGAGAAGGTTTGCGCAACTGGAACAGGTTCACTTATGCCTGTACTTTCTATGAGTAAGTAGTCAAAGCGATTTTCCTTTGCCAACCGTTCTACCTCTATCATTAAGTCTTCGCGCAGTGTACAACAGATGCAGCCGTTACTCATTTCCACCAGCTTTTCTTCGGTGCGAGATAGCGTGTTTTCGCTTTTTACTAATTCGGCATCCACATTTACTTCGCTCATATCATTCACAATTACGGCTACTTTTAACCCTTCTTTATTGTGCAAAACGTGGTTGAGTAGGGTGGTTTTCCCTGCACCAAGAAACCCGCTTAATACGGTTACGGGAAGTTTTTTATTGGAAGTCATATAGTTTTTAAATGATAGTGGAATTATTTTTTAAAAGCTACTACCATGAACTTTGCCTCTGTTTCACCCGTGTTTTCTAATGCGTGCTGGCAGGCTTCATGCCAATGGATATTACCGCTTTTAAACGTCTTTTCCCCTTTACCTTCCTGCTCCGATTCGTAGGCGATCTGATAGTCAGAAAGGGAGTAAATAATACGATTCACACCGGCATGCATGGGGATGCTTTCTCCCTGCGGGATGGTCACTTCGGTAATTTTGAATACATCATTATCGAAGCGTTTATCAGCAAAATCAGGAGCAATACTATTTACGTCATTGTCCAGGGTATTTTCTCCACATTCGGGCAACTCTGCATCTTTTTTGATGAATGCCAGCCATTCCGCCGTGGAATCCCCATTGTTTTTAGCAGCGTGACTACCAGCTTCGTGGAAGTGAACATCCCCCTTTTTCCACATTTTCACGCCTTCATCCTTACCGGCTTCTTCCCATGCAATACTATAATCGGAAAGGGAATAAATCAACCGCTTCTTTCCTTCGTGCGCAGCCAAGGCTTCTCCTGGCGCCAGACTTACTTTTACTACTTTGGCGTATTGATTTTCCAGAATCACTTGAGGCTCAACTTCCTTGACCGTATCAGGTTTTACAGAAGTTTCTTGGTTTTCTTTTTTATTCTGATTTCCACATGCAGTAAGCACCATGGTTAGCAGGAAAATACTTAGAAGGCGATTAATTGAATTTTTCATTGTGTTTAATTTTAAGATTGTTTAGAGTTCTTCATGTCAAAACCAAACGGTAAACGTAAGCCGAACATGATGTTTCGACCTATCATATTTAATCCTAGCGGTCTGGTAACTGACAAATGATCGATATAAGTTTCGTTGGCCAGGTTGCTTCCTGTAATGAAAAGGTCAAGATCTTGCTTACCAATGGCTAAACTTGCTCCTATTCTGGCATTGAGTAAGGTAAAAGCGGGCGTGCTGGCCTCATTTTGTCCTGTGCGAGTTTGTTCAAGAAAGTGCATTACCTCAACTGAAAAGTAGGGCCTTTTAAAAAAACCAAGCGCTTCTTGCTGAATTTTAATTTCGCCTGTCAATCGGTCTTGTGGTGTAAAGGTAGGATGGTCTATGCCTTCTGAGTCGTCCGTAATATCAGCACGAACCATACTGTAACTACCATGAATACCAAGCCAGGATACAGGATGGATGTCTAGGGCTAACTCACCACCATACAAGTTGGCATCGTTTTGTACATGCTGAAATACTTTACCACCACCAATGGATGCATCTTCATTGGTTTGTACCAAATACATGTAGTTGTTGATGGTATTGAAAAAGGGAGCTATATTTAAGGTAGCCCAGCTCGTATGCAGATGATAGGTTAAATCCAGTTGATAATTGCTCTGTGCCTTCAAATCGGGGTCGCCACGTTCAAATCTTCCACCGTGAATACCATTTTGCGTTAATTCCGGGATATTTGGCGAACGGAAACCGCGTGCAACATTCGCTTTTAAAAACTGGTTTTCAGAAACATGATAGGTAATACCCAAGGAACCATTTACATTGCTGTAAGTATTATCAACTTCAAAACGGTTGGTATTGGCCGTCTCCAATGGAAATGATCTCATATTTCTGTAATCATATCGTACTCCAGAAGTTAATATTAAATTTTCAGATAGTTGAAAATCGCCAATCGCATAGACGCCAATATCATTTATTTCAGCATCTGGCATAGGGATATTTGGTTTCTCCTCATCGGCTTCATTATTGGTTATTGCACCGTTTACCCCAAAAATAAGATTGTTCTTTCCCGTTGGTATTTTAAATTTTGTGTTGTACGTAAATGTGTTTAGCTCCATTGAAACTGCTTGAGGTGTAACCAATTGATCTTGCGGATTTATTCCACCCGCAGTAAATTCGCGTATATTTGTTTGGTAACCTAAATCAACATTTAAAGTATTTTTACCCAGGAAAACGGTATTATTCGAACTAATCAGTTGATTCCGTAAATCTTGATACCACACCTGGTTCTCACGGTCTTCGGTTAACAATGTTGGTGCCAATGGATTTGCAAAAAGATTGATTTGAGGCTGAGTTTGAACGCCATATTCAGCATCGGTGTAATTGTAGTTCAATGTGAAAATTCCCCGGTCTGTACGGAGGCCTGTATTTAAGCTGAGGTTGCTTTCATTGAGCCGGGTATTGTTTACCACATTTCCCTCACCATCTGAATAATCTTCGTGCGATTTTAAGCTACCGCGTACCCCAAAAAAGAATTTATCAAAACTACCTTTTACTCCAGCGCTGTTAACGAACCCATTGGTATTGCTGTGATATTGCGAAACTACATCACCTTCTATGCTATTAACTTTTGCCGGGCGTTCTCTAATCACATTTACCACACCAGCCACCGCATCCGAGCCGTATTGCAACGAAGCAGGCCCTTTGATGATTTCAACGTGTGAAGCCGTATATTCGTCAATAAGGAAGGGGTGGTTAGATGAAAATTGAAAAACTTCCTGTTTAATACCATTATTGAGTGTAACCAGATTCGTTTTAGTTAAGCCTCTAATCACTGGCTGACCACCACCCAATCCAAAATTAGTAAAATAAACACCAGGAGTACGTGCTATGGCTCTTGCCAGATTGACTTCGCCAGTCGTTACAATATCTGTTTCCCTTACAGTTTCAATAGGATATGACACTTCATCCTTTTGCTTGATAAAACCAGCGGAGACAGTTATTTCTTGTAGCTCAAGTTGGGATGCCTCAAGCTGAATATCAAAGGTATAATCCGAATAAGCATCTTCCTTTAGATTGATAGTTTTGGCTTGAGTCCGGTAGCCTACATAGGAAAACTCTAAAGTGAGCACTTCAAGGTTTGAGGGTATTTTAAGTTGATAGGTACCATCTTCCTGGCTTGTAGTGCCTGTTATATTCTGATGTAAAAACACATTAACCCCTACAAGGGGATCACCATCTTGGTTGGTTATTTTACCCTTTATGAGATTTTGGGCATGCACATTATTTACCAATAACAATAGCAGAATGGGAAAAAGAGTATATTTAAACATAATTTAAGATTTTTAAGTTGGTTTGTTAAGTTTTTTCAACGAAGTATCAGTACAAAAATAATAAATAAATTTGCAAATGCAACTTAATTGCATTAATTTTATAACTTGGGTATAAAAAGAAAAATAAAATCGGTTAATAGCTTGCTCGAACTCTTTGAACAAACCAGTGAAGCATTGTTAGCGATAGACTTGGTAGAACATCTTAAAGAGAAAATGAATAAGAATACTTTTTATCGAATATTGGCAAGGTTAGAAGATAAAAGCATGCTTCACGAATTTAAGGGCTTGCAATGGTATGCAAGTGTTACCCCTCGTTAATTTTTATCTGCTCTATCTGTGCTCTTGTCAACTCTGTCAACTCCATTACCTCTTCTACTGAATATCCTTTTGCCAAAGCTTTTCGAGCTATCTCAAAACCCCTTTAAGAGTTTTTCAGGTCACGATAGTACTTCAAACTGTCCTCATATGACTGAATCTGTGCAGGTGTAAATTTTGCGATTTCTGCTGTTTCAAAGAGCTTGTCAAATATCTGCTCCCGTAGTTTATCTGGTACCCTGTCTAATTTGTTAAAGTTGCGAAGCACGAAAAGCCATTTGTCAAACCTTGTTTCAAGCTCATCAATGGTTTTATTGAACTTGGGCATTTCAAGATATATAAATGTTAGCTTGTTATAGAATACCTTTTTTGTTTCAGTGTCTGTCAACTTGATGTCGTAGCGGACGATCCTACGGGGTGCAAACAGCAGAATCTTAGATCTGGATAATGACTCGGTAGCTTTTTAAGCCAAAGACTACAGGAACGAAGGTAGAAAATATACCGTTACTCTTTCGGATAA
>CAZQEZ010000196.1:0-7067 GCA_964592475.1 uncultured Roseivirgaceae bacterium | reverse complement strand
ATTTGAGAAAATCCAGTAGTTAGAGAGACAATAAAGACTGCCGTAGATACAATAACTTTTTTCATAGCTTTTTTTTTTCTAAATGTATGCAAAAATTCTAGATAATAAAAAGTGATTGAGAAATCACCACCTTTTAAGCGATGGCTTAAGTATGATTAAATAGTAAATCAGAAGTATAATCTAATTAAATATTACATTATTTCTGCTAAAAAATTTATTTGCGCGAATTCATTTATAGCTTAATTATCAATGATTTAACTAATTTAACTAATCAGCAAAAGTTATAAATGACGCAATATGCTTCCTAAACCTTACATAAGTACCAACTAATAAATTTTGTTAATCCAAATCTTGATACTATCTTGTACTAAAATTCTGACATTTGATGAGAATAGTAGTACTCATACTTGTGAGCTTGTTATCCCTGAAATCTTTTGCGCAAGAAACTGAATCTTCTCAAAATGTTTCTTTGATCGACAAGATTCACAATTTACACGAGAAAGTAGAGGCTGAAGGTAGATTGGTTACCCAATTAGTCGAACAAGATTTAATGGATTTGCCGGTTGGTTTGGTAAAAGATGTTGGTGCCACCAGGCAGATCGTTGTAATCGATGAAATGTGGTTTACTGCCGAAGGCGCTTATTTTAATGCCTACATTTCTCTTGACTTACCTTTTGTAGCTGAAAAACTTGCTTTTGCAGCTAAAGAAATTGCTATCTCTCCCGCAGGTATCTCAGCCAGTGTGGGTACTAAGCTACAGCTAGTTTCCGAACATAGCCTGCCAATTACTTCTAAAATAGATTTAAAACTGCCTGGAGATGGCAGTAATTATGTATCGTGGGATTGTAATGGCTTTCAATCGGTAAATCTAAAGGGGTTGTTTGAATTTGATCGAGAATTGATTATTCCTGATGACCCTAAAGACTCTACCGGGATAGTGACCGCCTCTTTTGAAGTAAATGCCAAAGATGTAGGCGGAATCCTTACCACCATTAATATGCCTCCATTTCAAGTGAAAGGTCTGGATGGGTTTAGTTTTGCAATTAATAATGCCATTATCGACTTAAGTGACACCAGCAATGCTGAAAGTATGGTGTTCCCTGAGGTATATCGGAAAGATTTTGCCGGTGCTTTGTACACATGGCAAGGTTTTTATTTAGAAAATGCTACAGTAAAGCTTCCTACGGAATTAAAAACCAAACAAGGTAGAAAAGAAATATCCGTAAATCATTTGCTGATTGATAGATTTGGTTTTTCCGGATCACTTGAGGCAATTAATTTATTTTCAACTGGTGACGGCACATTGGATGGATGGCCCTTTTCTATCGATTCGTTAGCCATAGAAATGGTGAGAAACCGGTTGCAGGCAGGAGGTATGAGGGGTAAATTACGCATACCCATGTTCTCTCCCGAATCCACTTTTGATTATACCGCCGCTATTTTTAAAGCCAATGAAGAACTCAATTATGCATTTTCCCTTACCTCAAATGATAGTTTAGAACTACCTGCTTTAATTGCAAAAGTAACGCTATATCCAAACTCCACTGTCAAAATATCCAAAGTAAATGGCAAATTCGTACCGGAAGCAATCTTACACGGTAAAGCCTATGTGGCTAATGAGGATGTGAAATTTAAAGGTATAGAATTTCAAGACTTACATATTTCAACGGAAAGCCCATATCTGCATGGTGGGTATTGGTCTTTAGTAAGTGATGAAAATAAGGTAGCTAATTTCCCGGTTACTATCAACGATTTTTCTATGAAAATTGACAAGGGTGTACTGGCTCTTTCGGTTGATGTAGGATTGAATTTGATGAACAAGTCAGATAAGGGATTTGGGGGTTCTACCGGAGTTACTATTACTGCCGCAATTGAAGAAGAAGAAATTGACATTGAAGGAGAAAAGGTAACCCAAACTGATTTTGTTTATAAGGGCACAGCAATAGATGAGATTTTAATAGATGCTTCCATAGGTATAGTGCGTATAGAAGGCTCTATTAGCTTGTTTAAAGGAGACTCTACCTATGGTAAAGGTTTTAAAGGGTCATTAGAAATGGAGGTAGTTAAAGGATTTGCAATAGATGCCACTGCCCAATTCGGAAATGTAAATGGTTTAAGATATTGGTATGTAGACGCTGGTGCAAGATTGCCTGTAGGTGCCGGTGCTCCCGTTGCTTTTTATGGATTTGCCGGTGGCCTCTATTACCACATGATGATGGATAGGTTTGATGAGGAGGCATTGCGGGCAGCGGCCAAAGGCAATGCTAATGAGCCATCCAGCAGTGGTATTACCTATATACCGACCGGTGATATATTCCTTGGTTTTAAGGCTGGTGTTACTATTGGTTCTGCAGGTAAGCCTGAGGCATTTAATGCTGATGCAACTTTTGAAATAGCATTTAATAGTACAGGTGGGGTTAAGTATATTGGTTTTGGCGGACAAGCCTATTTTATGACTCCTATAGATAAAAGAGGTAATGATCCTCCACTGTATGCAGATCTGTTGATGACCTATGATTTTCCTAATAAAACTTTTTTTGCTACGCTAGATGCTTATGTGAATGTGGCAGGGGTATTGAAAGGAAGAAATGAGAATAATCTTGCCGGTAGAGCAGTTATGTATTTTTCACCGCAATCCTGGTACATCCATATTGGCACACCTGATCAGCGGATAGGGCTTAACTTCATTGGTATAGTAGAAACAGGTGCTTATTTTATGGTAGGCGATAATATGCCACCCATGCCACCTATTCCACCTATTCTTCAAGAATATTTTGGTTCGGATATAGATCTCAATTTTATGGCCCGTGAGAACGAATTAGCTGATCCATCTGCCGCTGGCTTTGCTTTTGGTGCAGATTTCCAGGTGGCTACTGGCAAAAAGAAGTTTCTCATCTTCTATGGAGAATTTAATGCAGGTTTAGGCTTTGATATCATGCTCAAAGATATGAGTAATGTAAACTGTGTGGGAGACTCTTTACCCATTGGCATCAATGGCTGGTATGCTTCCGGTCAGGCATGGGCTTATTTACAAGGTGCGGTGGGTATCAAGGTTAAACTATTTATGGTCAAAAAGGAATTTGAAATTGCCAGTATTGGGGCTGGTGTGGTATTACAGGCAAAATTGCCTAAACCTTCTTATTTCCAGGGGGCTGTAAAAGGTCATTTTAATATCTTGGGTGGATTAGTAAAGGGTAAGTTTAAATTCAAAGTTCAAATCGGCGAAGGGTGTGAGTTGGAAACTCAAGGTGCCCCCAATATACAGGTAATTGCAGATGTTACTCCGGGAGACAATGCTACCGAAGTTGATGTTTTTAATGCTCCTCAGGTTGCTTTTAATATTAAAGTAAATGAAGAATTTCAATTAATGGATATTAATGATAATGTAAAAGTATATCGGGTAAAACTTGATCATTTTACTGTAAAGTCTGCCGGGATAGATTTGCCTGGTAAGCTAAATTGGAATATTGCTAAAGATGTATTGGTATATAATTCAAATATTACATTGCCTCAGCAAGAAGAAATTGAGGCTTCAGTAAAAGTTTTATGGGAAGAGCGTATTGATAATCAGTGGCAACCATTGGGCGGTGATGATCAAGCTTTTGAGGATAGAGTACATGTTTTTAAGACCGGAGAAGGGCCAAGAAATATTCCTGAGGATAACATTGATTTCATGTACCCTGTGCAAAATATGCAAAACTTTTACAAAAATCAACATCATCAAGGCTATCTTTCCATGCATAAGTATCAGGCATATTTATTTGATAAATTAGATGAAGCTGGTACAGAATGGGATTTTATTGCAAGATTTGAAAATACCGATTATGGTGATCAAATAGATGTGGATATTGAACCTGATTCTGAAAATAATGGATTGCTCTTTAATATCCCTCCAAATTTATCTAATGATAAGATTTACGATCTTTTTTTATTAAAATTACCGGTTAATGTTGCTTCATTCGATAAAAATGTCACCGAAAAAGAAAGTGAAATTTTGCAAGTTGATTCTTTAGATATTGATGTAGTAGCATCGGAGAAAGAAGTTACCGGATCGTTATCCCTACCAGAAGATTTCAGAATTTATCAAACCCAATTCAGAGTCAGTAAATATAACACTATCAATGAAAAAATAGATATGGCTAGTAATCATATTACTACAGCCAGATTTAATGAGACTACAAAAACTAAGGCTCTTGGATATGCTTTTAACTCGGATGAATTATTTGATTCTTATGAACTGCAAAATCTAATCAAGCTGAGAGCGATTCCTGAAAACTCGTGGTTTGATAACTTTCTGTCAAAATTATACCGCAACAGTGGTGATATTAAATGGCGAAAAATTGGTGCTGTGGGTGCTCCACCAATAAGAGCAATTTATGTAAACCAATATAACTATTTTAGTGACTATCCTGAATTATTTGAGTCATATGGTAAATTTAATGCGACCTATGATTTGGAATATTATGCTCAAGAAGATTATTTCGATATAAGAAATGCTTTCGTTAATAGATATATCGATGAAAATAATAAAACACCAAACCTGGCAATACATTTCTATGATTTTCAGAATTTCCACAGAAATACTGAGTATAAGATAAATCTTTTTTACACCTTACCAGGTCAAAAAGATGCAAATTCATTTAAAACTTTAATAATGAAAAATTGATGCAGAAGTATCTGATTATATTGCCATTACTTTTTCTATACAATAGTTTGTTCAGTCAAGATGAAGCTGATATAAAGGTTATAGCTAGAATAGCGAATAACCAAGTTTATCTCAGGTGGGCTCCTTCTACACCGATAGGTTGGCAATTAGGAAATAAATATGGTTACCGGGTAGAAAGGTATATTTTATCAAAAGATAGTACTGATATTAATTATAACGAGAACAATTATCAATTGCTTGAAGAGGCTCTCAAACCGATACCGAAGCAGCGATTTGAACCCTTAATGGATAATAAGTACAATGCCATTGCAGCCCAGGCTATTTATGGCGAGTCATTTGACTTAAGTGAAGATAACACTGGTTTTCTATCTATAATTAACCAAGTAGAGGAAAATGAGAATAGATTTTCATTTGCTCTTTTAGCAGCGGACCAACACTGGGAAACAGCTGAAGCAATTGGCTTAGGCCTTATAGATGCAAATATAGATACAAGCCTCGTTTATTTTTACAGAGTTTACTTAGCAGATACAATTGAAGATTACTCCGTAAGCATGGGTGCAACATTAGTTAACTATGAGGAGCAAAAGCCATTACCAAAAATTTCTGAAATAGAAGCTGAATTTGGGGATCAATCAGTTATGTTGAGTTGGAGAAGTTTTTATTTGCAAAATTTTTACACTTCTTATCAAATAGAAAGGTCATTAGATGGAAGAAATTTTAAATCAATTAATCAAAGTAATTTCCTCAATTTACAAAATCAGGCACTTGATATTATGGATAAGTTTATTTTTAACGATAGTATAGCTAATGATATTGAAGTTTTTTATAGAGTGAGAGGAATTAGTCCATTTGGTATTAAAGGTCCATACTCTGATACAATATCAGGTAAAGGAAATGTAAAGTTAAAAGGAATAGCGGCAGTTATTACCAAGCAAAATATTACTGCAACAGGCATTAATTTAGAGTGGAAATTCCCGGATGATCATTTAGATAAGGTAAAAGGATTTAAAGTTGCCAGGAGTAATACTGCCAATGGCCCATTTGCCGAGTTTTCTATGGAAATGCTAAGTCCAATTAGTTCCAGTTTTAAAGATGAAAATCCACTGGCTAATAATTATTATGTAATCAATACTTATTATAACGATACCAGCTTTTTAGCTTCCATTCCGGAATATATTCCACTTTATGATTCTATTGCCCCAGAACCTCCCACGGGGTTACAGGGTAGTATAGATACTTCTGGTATTGTGAAGATTTATTGGAATCAGAATTATGAACAAGATTTGCAAGGATATCATATTTACAAGGTTAATGATCTCAAAGAAGAGTGGTATCGGATCAACAATCAAATGATTCGAATGAATTTTTTTGTTGACTCTATAGCCATTAATAATCTTACTAAAGATATTTACTATGCAATAATTGCTTTGGACCATCATTACAATCCCTCGGATTATTCAAAACCCATTAAATTAAAAAAACCTGATGTGATTCCTCCTCCAACACCAGTATTGCTAAATTATCTTCCAACTGATTCTTCATTGTTTATTGCTTGGCAACAGATTAAATCAGAAGATTTAATGCTGTATAAAGCAAAAGTTATATTAGAAGATTCTATTTTAGAAAATGAAATTGAAATACTTAGAGATAGAAGTCAATTTTCTTACCAATTTAAAAGTGCTGGTAATTATTCTTTACAAATTATTGCCTTAGATAGCAGTGCAAATTATTCGAGTCCATTATCTATATCAGCTAGGTCGTTAGTGTTAACCAAAAACGTAGAGATTCAATATCAAATTAATCGTGACTTAAATGCTATTGAATTTACGTGGAAAGGTGATGATTTAATGGTAGACATTTACAAAAAAACGAAAGGTAGTCAAAAAAGACTTTTAAAAAGTCAAGTCACAAAAGTTTATATTGACCGCGATATTAATCCTAACAACACCTATTTCTACAGTTTTAATATTTGGCAAAAAGACAGTTTTCTGGATAGTAAAAATATAAATATAGCATACTGATGAGATGTAAAATAGTGTTTCTTTTATTAATATGTTTCTTTTTTTTTATTAATTGCTTGAAGGCAGCAAGAGACATAGAGTTTCGTATTACCCAAATTACCATAATTGGTGGTGTGAATTGTGAGAGTTTTCCTTGTGAAGGTAACCTTAATTTATATCATGATCCGGTCTCAGGTAATGATGAAACAATTCGTAAAATTCCTTTCAGTAATGGAAATGTTTTATACATTGATGAAGATGGCGGTGGTATTTTAAAAGTAGAAAGCGAATTTGAAGTAGTATTAGAATTTATTGATAATGATAATAATGCCAAGGTTCTTGGTTCCAATCAAGTTAATTTAGATCAAGCTATCTTCAAAGCAGGTATATATGTGCCTTCA
>CAZQEZ010000195.1:0-7107 GCA_964592475.1 uncultured Roseivirgaceae bacterium | reverse complement strand
GAAAAAATAACCCCGAGGCTTCGGGGTTTATTTTACACCCTCCTTTGCCTCCCTCTAGGGAGGAGTTATAGGTGCTTTATTTTTTCATTTTCCATTTTTCCAAATACGATTCTGGTGCGAAACTTCAGTTAATTAATACATTTTCGTTTATTTATAATCCGGATTAGGAACCGGAAATTTAGCATTATTTTCTTTAAGCCATTTATTTAATTTTTCCTGCAACTCCTTCACTTTATCCGGCATTTTGGCGGTAAGATCATTTTCCTCACTCATGTCTTCTGCCAAATTATAAAGCTCGTATCGCTCTTCTTCATAATAATAAATCAATTTGTAATCGCCATCCCGAATTACTGAACCCGGCTTGGTACGGTGATAGTGAGGATAATGCCAGTAAAAAGTTTCCCGGTCCACCGGCTCTTTTTCCGTTACATGCGGCCACAGGCTTACACCTTCTATTGAAATTTTATTATCAATTTGCAAGGCTTGCAAAACAGTAGGTAAAATATCGGTACTGATGATCAATTCATCGGAAACCTGTCCGGCAGGTATATTGCCCGGCCACTTAAAAATGGTGGGCACCCGAAATCCTCCTTCGTACAAAGTTGCTTTACCCCCTTTCAAAGGCCAATTGTAAGAGCCAAAAACCTGGTTGTCTCTTTCTACATTGAGGCCGCCATTGTCTGAAACAAATACGACCAATGTGTTTTCTTCCAACTGGTGCTTTTGCAAAGCTTGCATGACCTTACCCACATTTTGATCCAGGCTTTCAATCATGGCCAGAAATTGCGGATCGCGCTGGATGGTATCATTTGAGGCTTCCACTATCTTTCTGTATTTGGCAACCAGTTCGGGCTTCCCTTCCCAGGGGCTGTGTACCGTGTAAAAGGGCAAATAAAGGAAGAAAGGGTTTTTGCTGTTGTCCTCAATGAATTTTACCGCTTCGTTTCCTAGTCTGTCTGTCAGGTAAAGGCTATCTTTGGTTAATTCCAGGTTAGTGATTTCAAAATCAAATTTTTCGGATGTGTATGGATGGTAGTAGGAAGGCGGCAGACCCATGTGATTGCCGGCAATATTCTTGTCGAAGCCCTGCTCAGTGGGCAAATAACCTTCACCTCCCAAATGCCACTTGCCGATAGATGCTGTTGTATATCCTTCCGGCTTTAAAATTTCAGCTAATGTAATCTCTTCTAATGGTAATTGATGATTGAATTCCGGGGCCAGGAGCTTATCAGTAACTTTTAAACCCCGCTGCTGTCTTTCGTATTGCCTACCAGGAATGTAATCGGTGATATCCACCGATACCGGGTTTTTGCCGGTGAGCAAACTGGCCCGGGTGGGCGAACAAATGGAAGCCGAAGCATAGGCATGTGAAAACCGGATGCCGTCAGCGGCCATCTGGTCCAGATGAGGTGTTTCCACCAAATCATTACCATAGCAGTGCAGGTCCTGCCAGCCAAGGTCGTCGGCTACTATCAGGACGATGTTTGGTTTTTTTTCAGATGATTCTTTCTTTTCACTGAGGCAACCAAAAAATATAATCAAGCTAAAAAACAGGATAAAATATCTCATTGCAACTCTTCCTTCATTTTCTTGTATGTATCTCTCATTCTTTTTAAAGCCATGGCGTAGGCCGGATCGTTTACCAGGTTGTTCTTTTCAAAAGGATCCTCCAGGTAATCGTAAAGTTCCTCAGCTCCCCCATGCTTGAAGTAGTTCATGTACTTGTAGCGCTCCCCTACTACGCCTTCTACCGGCGGAATCCGGTGGGGTGATTTAGTGGTGGTCAAGTCAAAATGCTGTTCAAGATAAAACGCTTCCCGCCAGTCATTCACTCTTTCACCATCCACCAGTGGTTTCATACTGCGCCCTTGCACAGATGGATGTGGTTTAATATCGGCATAATCCATGATGGTGGCGGCAATATCAATATTCAACACTTTTTCTGCCTGGGTTTTATGGGCAACTCCTTTGGGCAAACGCGGGTCGTAGACGATCATTGGCACCCTGGCCGATTCTTCATGCAACCACCACTTGCCATTGAGGCCATGCTCACCGGTATAGTAGCCATGATCACTGGAAAATACAATGATGGTGTTATCTTCCAAGCCCAGCGATTGTAATTCCAGCATGATCTTACCTATGACCAGATCCAGCCCGTATATCTTATTCATTCGAATGCGCAGAAAATCCTGCAGGTTTTCATAATTATTCAGCTTCTCCAGAGAATTATGACGGCCGAAAATACTTTCATCCCCATGAAACGGAGCCGGCAGTTTAGCATAATATTCATCGCCAAAGTTGGGAGGAAGTGGCACAGTTTTATGATCAAAATCGCCCTCGAAGGTTGGATTGGGTTTTAGAGAACCATGAGGAGCCAGAAAGCTGAGGGAAAGGCAAAAAGGTCCTTCCTGAAAATCATTGATAAATTCAATGGCTTTGTTACCCAGCATGCGGGTGTAATGCACATCACGTCCTTTTTCATCCGGTAAGAATAATTTACTGCCGGGCCCGGGTACAAACCAATAATCAAAATCGTCTTTTGGATATTGCTTTTGCTCGTCGGGCACCCAAATGTTGAGCCCATACTTACCTACAAACCCGGTTTTGTAACCGGCATTTCTCAGCTCCATAGGGTAGGTTTGTTGCCAGGCATCTCCCTGCAATGGAGTCGTAAATCCATAAATGCCATGCCGGCGGGCGTATTTGCCGGTAAGAATACTGGCCCGGCTTACCGCGCAAATGGGTGTGGTTGCATAGCCATTGGTAAAAACGGTACCCATGGCAGCCAGCTTATCCAGGTGGGGCGTCACTGCCCTGCTTGGTTCTACAAAACTCATGTCGTCGTGCCGCATGTCATCGGCCAGCAGGAAAATGATGTTGGGCTTTTTTTCTTCTTTTACCGCCTGCTCATCCTTTTCCTGAAAGGAAGTAAAAACAAGAATGGAGCAAAGGCATAGTATTAATCTTAGTTTCATAATTATTTATTTTGGTTTATGTTTTTATTAAGTTATTTTAACAAGATTTTTACCTGTTGTAAAACGGGTTTTTCTACCGCTATCCTGATATATTTTGTATCTTGTTTTTCAATAATATCATACGCTTTATTTTCACTATTCACCATGACTTTGTCAATTTCCTGATTAATCGGCAACGGAAGTTGTATGGTGGAGCGGTCAGCCGAAGTGGCTAGCGAAAGTTCAATTGTGTTATCATTGCTCCGAACATATCGATATCTCACATACCCGTTGCTGGCTGGTATTCTGGCAGTCATGGTAATGTCATTTTCACCGGCAAAATACCATTTTGGAGAAACAGTTACCTGGTCGAAAGCCAATCCGTCATTTTTAATCCCCCCGATTCCTTCCACGATTGCGCTAATAAATGTGCCGGCATTCCAGCCTGTATTTACATAGTACCGGGTAATAGCCGGCGGTTCAAAAAACTTAGGCTGATCAGATAGGGTGATTCCTAAAATTAACCAGCTATTGTTCTGACCCAGGTGGTTAAAAGTCAGCTTTTCAATTTTCTGATCGGGCTTTGGATTATTTACCCCCCAGGCATATACGCCAACGCCTACATTTCCATTGTGTCCTTGCCAGGCAGTTTTGCAGGTCCAGCCACTGGTGCGACTGTAAGGTACATCCTTGGGGAAATACCAGCCATTGATTTGCTTTCCTGATTCCACGTATTGCTTTTGGCTGGAGCCATCGGCATAGTGAAAAGTCATCCAGCCGGCCATGCCACCGCCATTCATCACGTGCAACAGGTAAATACTCCGGGCCGTTTGATTGACTGGAACAGATGCTTCTGAAACGTAATCTCCATTTTTACCAATACCCAAATAACCTTTATCCTGATTACCGGCAAAATCGACCAGATAGAAAGGAATGTCATCTTTGCTAAAAGTATCGCGCGGCATCAGGTGCAAAGCATATTCAGCTCCCGGACCTACCCAACTGTGCTCATTGTGATAATCAATCGGTAAAACTTCAACATTGGCATTCGGGGTTAAATCAATGGCAGTAAATTCGGTTTCCGGTCTGGTTCTTTTTTTCCCGATCCAGAAATAAGGTAAACGACCATGTTGTTCGTCCATTAATCCTTTGATATTTTTCATAATGCCAACGCCATATTCTTCCTCACCATGATCAAATGCGCCAATTGCCAATTCGCCGGCAATGAAAGCAAATACACCACCATTGATATAATGATAAGGCATCACCGTAAAACCAGTTTCAATGGGTGGATAAATACCAAAATATTCACCCGGAGCATCCGATGGCAACTGTTCTTTTAAATTTTGATACGTATTCAGAAGGTTTATTTTTAAATTATCGGGTATGTTTCTTTGTAGCGCCATGGCATTGGACAAGGAAATTTGGCTGGCCTGATCCACCCCCAAATCTCTCTGATAGCTGGAATCTTCGGGAACGAAATGATAAAAATATTCTCCATTCCAGGAAAGATCAATGATCCTTTGCAAAACGCTTTCACCACGCTTTTTCCAATTTTGAGCCTCTTCTTTCCTGCCAAGGTGGTCAAGCATTTCAGCCAGTAAATTGCAGGCATAAGCATAGCCGGTATTGTCGCCGTGCATGATACCAAATTCAGTTTTGTCGGCATGAATGTCCATGTGATCGCCCCGTACTTTTTCACCATCAAAATCAGGCTGAAAATCCCAGGTATCGATGGTAAAGCCTCTCTTCAGCAATTGGTATTTTTCTGACCAGCGCAGGGGGTTTTGACGGCTGTATTGCAAAGCTTTGATGGCGTTAGGTAACCATTGTTGCATCCATTCACTATCGCCGGTAGCTTTCCAAACACGCCAAAGCCATTGCACGTAAAAATGCTCCAGGTCATTTTCTACCGGAAAACGCTGCTTGTAATACCAGCCATCTTCAATTTCCACAAAATGATCATCATTATAATAGCGACCTTCCAGTGAGGTTTTACCGGGTTCGATCGGCCGGTAAATGTCGTAGATCATGCCATCTTCATGCTGTAATTTTCCGAATAATTCTACACCATCTTTTACCCGGTTGTAGATGTATTGCGTGCCCCGCACAGCATTGGCGTCGTTTCGTGGGCAGAGCTCATGCATTTGGTAAATCTGGTCATGGTAAACCTCCGTGCGTATGGTTTTCAACTGGTTGTATTTGAAATCTTCAAATAACGTATGCCAATAGCCGGCAGGATCTTCCACACCCGATTCACAATCAACCAAAAATGGAGTGCTGCTTACTTCAATTCCTTTTTTATTATACAAATTGATGGTGTGGTGCCCCAATGCCCCCGCTACCTGAAAGGAAAGGTTGGCCGGGATCTGCTCTTGAAAATAGGTATGGCCTTTGGCGTCTTTGATCTTTACCTGGCCTTTAGCCGCAATTTCAATAGTTACCGTATCCAGTGGCTGGTAACTGGAATTCAGGCCATTGATTTGTGCCTGGTTGAGATGAAAAATAAATACAAATATTGTCAGCAGCAAGTACTTCATATTTCTAAATTTTCAGGTCTATGGTTTCTAATAATTGCTTATCCAGTTGCTTTAATATATCCTGATATTCTTCAATCTTAGCAAGATTTATTGTCTCCAGGCTATCCTTCTGGTGGTCGTAAAGTTCAAAGCTTATTACTGCCTGATCTTGAGTAGATTGCCACCTTACCAGCCGGTACTGATCACTGCGAATGGTATAGCCCATTAATGAATCCCCCCTGGGATACATGCTGATGGCATAATCTTCTTCCACTTGATTAGATTCAAACAGCTGTTTAAAACTGCGCCCCGGCAAATGATCAGGAACCGGAATGTTGGCCAACTCACTCAAGGTAGGATATAAGTCAATCAGCTCTGTGATTTGACCGGTTGTTTGTCCATTGCTTTTACTTCCCGGTACGCTTACCATTAGCGGTACCCGGGTATCGATTTCATAATTGGTAGATTTTGCCCATTCATTGTAATCGCCCAATTTGAAGCCATGATCACCCCAGAGAACCACGATGGTATTCTCCCGCATGTTCAGGGAATCCAAAGCCTTCATTATTTTTCCTACTTGGGCATCAATAAAGCTGATACAACTATAGTAGCCATGCCTGTAGCTTTGCACCATGCTATCGGTAAAAATACCCTGGTCAGGCACATCGGTAAATTTCCTGATTTTCTCTTTGCTATCCAAAAAAGCGTATTCGGGAGCGTTTTCCGGATGTTCCGTGATCAGGGGTAACGGTAATACAGAAGGTTCGCTCTGCCAATACCTGGCCGGTGCCACAAAAGGCAGGTGCGGTTTAAAAAACCCAACCGCCAGGAAAAAAGCAGAATCTTGCAACTGAGCCAATTTTTCAATGGCCATTTGTGCGGTTCTGCCATCGAAATAGGCCAGGTCGGTGGTGTCGTGAGCTTCATTGATGGTGCTGGTTTTATAGGTAAGATTGGGTTCGGTCACATAGCTGTTCCACCAGTTGCCTTCCAGATAGGGTTGCGGAACCGACCAGCTAAGCGAATCGTACTGATGTGGGTAATGATAGATTTTGCCCACTCCGTAAGCATAGTATCCATTATTTTTAAAATGCTGCGACAAGGTAACAATCTCCGGATTTTCCTCCCGCATGTTTTTCTGGTTATCGGTAATGCCGGATTGATGCGGATATAAGCCGGACATGATACTGGCCCGGGAAGGATTACAAACCGATTGCTGGCAATAAGCCCGGTTGAAAAGCAAACTTTGCTCAGCCAGCTGGTCGATGTGCGGAGAACTGATATGTTCCTGACCGTAGCAGCCTAACTCCGGACGAAGGTCGTCGATGGCAATGAAGAGAATGTTAGGCCTAACATTTTTCTTTTCTGGTGGGCTGCAAGCCTGACTGAATAAGACTATTAGAAAAAATAAAAAGATACTTCTATACATTACCTATTCATTAAATGTGTTATTTACACTTAAAAATTTACTGCCAAAAAAAGCCAATCAGCAGCCAAACTATTGATTAGCCAGTTGGAGTCACAAATAGCACTATCTGCTATTTTAAATCAAGCTCTAATTTATGCAATAAATTATCAAAACGCAATAAAATAGTTTAGATAAAATCAATAATTATACTTTTTGATATGATTGT
>CAZQEZ010000194.1:0-7121 GCA_964592475.1 uncultured Roseivirgaceae bacterium | reverse complement strand
ATTTTAAGGAATTTTTATTTTAATTTTTAGGTGCCAAATTTCAGTTAATTATTAAAGACAATTGGTTTTTAACTGATATTTTCAAGTAATTATTTCTTATACCTCGGGTCAGGAACCATCGGTATCTTTTCCATGTAATTTACTTCGATGGAAGGTACGCCGAAATCATCCACAATTTTTCCCTGCAGCAGGTAAAATCCTTTGCCCAGGAAAGGGAAATTCCTGGCCGAACCTGGAAAATGGGTGCTGTCAAAAAGGTTGCCTTCATAATCCATAAAAGTGCCGAAGTTCATGCGCTCTTTTTTTACCGTGCGCACCTCTTTAGTGGTGATCAAATAGCCAATCATTTTTACCCGCCGGCCATGCATTTTCTCCATCTGGCTGGTGGTAATGGTACCTTCAATCGGGTAATCGAGCAGGTCGTAAATAAAGCATAGCGGAAAACCAAGCAGTTCCATTTCATCAAAGGAGTCTTCGTACATTTCGCTGTCCAGCGCTGGTAATTGCAGGTTAGGCGTCATATCCTCAAACAAATAATTTTCGCCTACTTTTATCTTCTTCTTTTTCATCATCAGCAGGTCTGCTTCCCAAAGCAGCTCTTTCTTGTTCCTGCCAGTAAAGCGAAAGGCTCCGATACGTATCAGGATAGTTAGCTGCTCAATGCCAATGGGTACCCGGTGCAAAAAATCGGAAAGGCTGAGATAATTACCATGTTTGATATGCTCTTCTACAACGCGTAAGGCAAGCTGCTGCTCCAGGTCACGAATGTGCACAAAACCCAGGTAAACCTGTTTGTCATACAGGGTGGTAAGGTACAAGCTGTGATTTACGCAAGGCGCCAGGACGGTACCACCCAGCTTGCGTGCCTCCTGCACATAAAACTCAGTACGGTAAAAGCCGCCAAAGTTGTTAATTACCGCTACCATGAATTCCAGCGGGTAATAGCAGCGTAAGAACAGGCTCTGGTAGCTTTCTACGGCAAAGCTGGCCGAGTGTGCCTTGGAAAAAGAGTAGCCGGCAAAACTCTCGATTTGACGCCATACTTCAGCCACCGTTTTTTCCGGGTAGCTCTTCTCAATGCAGTTGCGAAAAAAGGCATCCCTTATTTCCATGATCTGCGCCTTAGAGCGGCCTTTGCCCGACATGCCTTTGCGCAATACATCCGCCTCGGCCATACCAATGCCTCCAAAATGGTGAGCTACTTTGATCACATCTTCCTGGTATACCATAATGCCGTAAGTATCTTCCAATAGTTCCTTCATTTTGGGGTGACGATAGACAACCTTCTCAGGAGCCAGGTGATTTTCAATGTATTCGCGCATCATACCCGAGCTGGCCACCCCGGGTCGAATGATGGAGCTGGCGGCCACCAGTACCGGGTAGGACTTGCAGCGCAACTTGAGCATCAATTGGCGCATGGCTGGCGACTCGATATAAAAACATCCGATAGTATCACCTTTGGCCAGTGCCTGATTCAGTATCGGATCTTTTTTGAATTTGTGCACTCGCGACACATCTACTTTCACGCCTTTGTTTTCCTCAATCAGCTCCATTGCGGTGCGTATATGACCCAGTCCCCGCTGGCTGAGTACATCCAGCTTATCAAATTTGATATCCTCGGCAATGTACATGTCAAACTGGGTGAGGGGGAAATTTTTGGGCGGCAATTCAGTGGCGGTGTAGTGATAGATAGGCTTCTCCGAAATCAGGACACCTCCTGCATGAATGGAGAGATGGTTGGGGAAGTCTTGCATTTTTTGACCATAATGAAAAATAAGCTGGGTTACTTCCTCTTTCTTTTGCGGTCCTCGTGAAGATACCAACTCGTCAATTTCCGCTTTGGGCAGACCAAATACTTTACCCAGCTCCCTTACGATGGAGCGGCCTTTGAAGGTATTGAAGTTGGCCAGCAATACCGTGTGGTCTTCACCGTATTTTTTAAAAATATATTTGTGTATCTCATCCCGGTCTTTCCAGGAGAAGTCCATATCGAAATCCGGTGGAGAGCTTCGGTAAATGTTGAGAAACCGTTCAAAGTACAAATCCAGTTCGATGGGATCCACGTCGGTAATTTCCAGGCAGTAAGCGGTAATGCTGTTGGCCCCGCTGCCGCGTCCCACGTAGAAAAAACCCTGGCTGCGGGCAAAGCTAACAATGTCGTGTGTGATTAGAAAATAAGCATTGAAATCCAGGTCATCAATGATCTTTAGTTCTTTTTGAATGCGACGCAAGGCTTCGGGATTATTTTCGCCATAGCGATTTTTCATGCCCTGCAGAGCCAGCTCTTCCAGGTGCAGCTTGTCCTCGTAACGACTACCTAAGAAGGTTTTCTTATTTTGCCGGTTTTTTTGATTAGTAAAATCGTAGAGGAAGGTGCATTCTTCCAGTATTTTTTCGGTATTGATAATAATTTGCGGGTACTGCTGATAGCAATCCAGCAGTGTTTTAAGTGGCACAAAATGCTCATTTCTCAAACCATGCAGATGTGAAGGTAAACGGCTGATCACCAGGTTTTTATCAATGGAGCGTAGTACACGGTGGAATTGGAATTCACTTTTGTCGCGGATGATTACCGGCTGCAGGATCACTAGCTTGTGCAGTTGCTCTTTCAAGCACGATTTGAATAGCATGTTGACCTGGTGCGGTCGGATGCCGATAAATTCGTATTCACGTAAAGGTCGTTGGGGGTAATTTTGAAAATCGTAGACCAGGTAGCAATGCTGAAAATCGGGCAGGGGAGTGCTGGTTTCCCGAAGTCTATCAGTCAGGTGTTTGTTCAATTCATAAAAGCCCTGGTTATTTTGCGCCAACCCAATGAAGTCAAATTGGTCTTCCCTGCGAAACTCAATGCCCACGATGGGCTTGATGTTGTTTTGCAGGCAGCTTTTCACGAAAGGAAATATGCCGGAGGTATTATTGATATCGGTGAGGGTGAGCTGCCGCAAGCCAATTTTTTTAGCTTCCGCGATCAGGTCTTCCACCGAGAGGGTGCCATATTTGAAACTGTAGTAGCTGTGGCAATTGAGGAACATAAAAAGCAATTTTATTTAGCAAATATACTAAATATTTTAGCTTTTTGTTGGCTATTATTGTTAATACTCTTACATTTCAAACTAAAATCCACTACCTTTGCAGTCATTGATATGCAGCAAATAACATTATTCGAACTTAACAAAATAATCAAGCAAACGCTGGACAAGAATCTGGAGCCCAGCTATTGGCTGGTAGCCGAGATAGGCGAGATGAGGACCAACCAGAAAGGACATTGTTACCTGGATCTGGTAGAAAAGGAAGATAATAAAATTATTGCTAAAAGTAGGGCCAGCATATGGGCTTATAATTATCGTACCATTAGTAGCTGGTTTGAACGGGTGGCTGGACAGCCCCTGAAAAATGGCATGAAGATTCTGGCTAACGTGGTGGTGTCTTTTCATGAGGTTTACGGCTTTTGTTTGGTGATAAGGGATATTGACCCCAATTTCACTTTAGGTGAAAGAGCACGCAAGCGACAGGAAGTGATCGACCGCCTGCAAGATGATGGGGTTTTTACAATGAACAAGACGTTGCAATTACCATTGGTTCCGCAGCGTATCGCAGTTGTCAGTTCAGCCTCGGCAGCGGGTTATGGTGATTTCATGGATCAATTGAGCCATAATCAATATGGGTATCATTTCGAAGTAAAACTTTTCCAGGCGGTGATGCAGGGAGATCAGGCAGTTGAATCCATTCTCAATGCACTCATAACAATTTTTAATCAAAGTGACAAATATGACCTGGTAGCTATTATCAGAGGTGGTGGAGCCCAGGTAGACCTTGATTGTTTCGATACTTATGATTTGGCAGCACATGTAGCGCAATTCCCGTTGCCAATTTTGACGGGCATAGGCCACGATCGCGATCAAACTATTACTGACCTGGTGGCTCATACCAAATTAAAAACGCCAACCGCCGTAGCTGAATTTATGATTAGCGGATTGCGAGTATTTGAAGATAAACTGGAGCAGCTTTTCGAGCGGCTACATGCTGAAGTAAGGGGGCGCTTGGAAGATGCGGAACATCAATTGTTTCGCCTGGGCGGTGAACTGCGACACGTGGTAAGTAAAAAGCTCAACAGACAACAAAATAAGGTTGAGTCGCTTCAGCACCATTTGCAAAATAGCAGCCGTGCCTATCTCAAGTTTTCTAATGAGAAGTTGACCTACTGGCAAAAGAACCTTGAATTGCTGGATCCGACACGTATTTTTAAAAGAGGATATTCGCTTACAGTGAAAAAAGATGGAAAGACCATTGGCAAAGGAACTGAATTACAATCAGGAGATGAAATAACCACTTTTACCGAACATTATAGAATAGCAAGTACCATTACAAAAATTGATAAAAATGAACAATAACATAACTTATAAACAAGCTATCACTGAAATAGAGGCAATTATTAACGGTATTGAAGATGAATCATTGGATGTGGATGAACTGGCACAGCAGGTAAAAAAAGCGGCGCAGTTGCTGAAAGTATGCAAAGGCAAGCTGAAAAATACAGAGGCTGATTTGGGTGAAGCGTTGAAAGTGCTGGAGGATTAGTAGTTGTGAGCTGCCTGGCGATAGTAAGCCAATGGTTCTAGGCAATCTCCATTATTAGCCACTAGTTATTAAGCGTGCCGCTAATAATAATCCGTTAGACTAAATTTATCTTTGTTGGAGTCTAACAATTTAGCATCTTCGCATTTCAACACGCGGGCAGGATGGCCTTTGATCAGGTTGTGGTTGTGAGTGGCCATGATCACCGCGGTTCCACTGTTGTTGATTTCCAGGAAAAGCTTGAGTATGCCTTCGGACACATCAGGATCCAGGTTTCCCGTGGGCTCGTCGGCAATTAGCAGAACAGGTTCATTGACCAATGCACGAGCTACCACCACCCGTTGCTGCTCTCCGCCACTTAGTTGATGTGGCATTTTTGAAGCAGCTGCATTCAGGCCCACTTTCATCAGCACATCTGAAAGGCGTTCTTTCATTTTGGAGCTGTCTTTCCAGCCGGTAGCACGCATCACAAAATACAGGTTATCGGCAACCGAGCGATCAAAAAACAATTGAAAATCCTGAAATATAATGCCTAGTTTTCTTCGAAGGTAAGGAATTTCCTGACGAGGGATTTTTCTGATCTGATGACCTACTACATTGATTTCACCGCTGAGTAAAGGTAAGTCGGCATAAAACGTTTTGAGAAGTGAAGATTTGCCACTACCGGTTCGGCCAATTAGAAAAAGAAATTCACCTTTTTCCATTTCAAAGTTTACATTTCTTAGCACAGGGGTATCGTCCTGATAAACGAAAGTATCTTTTACTTTTAAAATGATATCACTTGAGTCCATTTAGATATTTAGTTTTTGAAGTTTGCCGTAGGGTAATCCTTTGATTACACCCTCTAGTTCTGTTTCTTTGCCTTCAAGGCCAAACTTCTCCAATTTCTTTAACGGACGATCTGCCCTGAAATAAGCCACTAAGATAAAGTTTTCATCTCTTAGTTGTATATAATCCGGAATTTTTGCTTTGCCTTTTACTTTTATAATGTACATCTTGTGAAGGTGATTTCTATTTTCCCTTGAATAACACAATTATAATTGAATAGTTTTATAACTGCAAAGTGTTAATTTAACCTTTCCTATATGTTTTTTTTAATGTTGATTATAAGATTCAGAAAAATTTGCTTAGCGAATGTAAGCCAAGATAGAGGAAATAAAAAAGGCCATTAAAAAATGGCCAAACCGGTATCGCACCGCTACGACCGCCTACCCTTGCTTCCTTCCAGACCTGGGGGAGTTCGGCGGGAGCTGGTCGTACCGGCCAGCCGGTGCAAAGGTAGAAAAATAATTTTTCCTCTGCAATGGCTCCTGTTATAATATTAATAAAAAAATTTCAAAAATATATTAAGTAGCCACTAAGGCACGAATAAGATGTTGAAAATGTATTAAGTAGCCACGTAGCCACGAAGGTTTTTGCAAACATAGCCACGAAGGCACTAAGACACTAAGGTTTTTTTAAACATTGCTATAAAGGCGCAAAGATTTATTAAGGGATAAATAAGCTATATTTGATACATTTCTTGGAGTCTTTGTGGCATTAATAGCTGGTCATTTCTTTGTGACTTTGTGCCTTCGTGGCCTTATTTTCTTGGGCCTTTTGACTTTGTGGCAATATTTTTTTGATAAGGGCCACGAAGGCACGAAGAAGAGGTTGAAAATTGAGTCTATATTGGTGTTTGTTTTTTATTGTGTACGGTAGAAGGAGTTAAAAGTACCACTCAGATTTATACGAAACATCCTGTGGAAAGCATTATTTTAATATCTTTGAAAAATGAGTTTATTATTTAAAGTACACTTATGTCGAAAAACGTAGTTCAGGAATATTTCAAAAAAGTAATTGAAGATGTTACCATCCTGGTACAGATTAATCCGGTGACTTTGAGAGGTCTGGAGCTAATAATTAAAGATGGCAGAATAGTTGAAAAAACTAAGATGGAGTTTGAAGAGGATATTTATGAAGATTTGGAAGTAGATGCGTTTGAAAGAGCGTCTCCTTTAGAGTTTAATCTTTATTTAAAAAAAATAGGGCAAAAAAAATAGCCCTGAAATTTCTTTGGGCTATCGGATCAAATATCATCATATTCAAGATCCCATTGGGAAAATCCTTTTTGATCCCTGTCTTTTTCGAAAAACTTTTCAAATTCTGAATCTACTTCCGAATCATCGCGTTCTTCAAATTCTGAAAATTCAAAAAGATTATCTTCATGCTTCATATTACCTCCTTTCTTATTTATAGGTTTACTAACTATTTAATTATACGCAATTGATTATTCTTTATATACGTGTTTCAATTAACAAAATGTTAATTAATTGTGAATTTGATCCTATAAAAGTAGCGCATTAGTAGATATTATGCAAATTTTACATTGATAAAAACCAGGATAATTTAGGAAATGTAATAAAAATATAAAATTGGTATGATTTTATTTACAAAATATACCTACAAAAGATCAGTTGAATTATTCATTTCCAAAATGTATTGATTGAAATAATGTGGATTTTTATTACGCTGCTATTCTTTCGATTTGTTGTGCTTTTACCCCC
>CAZQEZ010000193.1:1650-7168 GCA_964592475.1 uncultured Roseivirgaceae bacterium | reverse complement strand
CTTTGATTGGAAGTATACTCTTAATTTCCTTACAGCCAAATTAAAATAACTTATTCAAGTTAAATAATTTTATTTTTTTTCGTCTTTTTTCGTCATTTTGTGTCTGTTTAATAAAAAATGAGGCGCAAACTTAATTAATACCAGTCGGATGCAACTATTTTTTTAATCTAATAATACTGGAATCGGCAGCAAATGCGCCAAACACACCATAGCCGTTATTAATGTTACTGAAAACAGGTACTGGTTCAGCAAAAGGATTACCCGAATTCCAATCTTGTAAGTCCGCGGTAGTTTCATATAAATACATCTCTTCATTTATTGAGCGTAATACTATCTCCAGAGATGTCTCCTCATTTTCGTTAGAACTCTGTTTAATAAAAGGGGAAATATACCATTCATCTACTAAAAAATCAAAATGAAAAAGGCTGCCATTAAATATGCCATCAGAAAATATGACGGTATTGTTGTAACCAAATTGGTCGTCATAAATAGCCGGATTTAATGGTGTTATATAAATACTGGAGGTGTTATTGTAATAAACCGTGGTATCTTTACTGGAATACTCTTCATCATACACGGTATATGTTTCCGCTCTAATAGTGCGGGCAATTAGTTCGACCTGGTAATAATTCCGAATTTCTGCCGGATCATTAAAAGCAATGGATAATTTATATCCCGATTCGTAATCCCTGCTTATTATTTTGCTTGTATCAATTAAAAATTGCTCGATCGTTACCAGTGTCGGGATGGTAGTTTCTGCCCATATTGTTTCGTAACCATTCATTTTGGCTTCTACCCGATACACATTCCCCGGCTGAGGCCGGTGAAAATTACTCTTATAAAATCCTCTTTCGCCTTCATATTGATCATTGATAACCTGATAATTCAGATTTTCCATTAATTCGCCATTTTCAAATACGGATATTTCGGCATTAGAAATTTCTTTATAGTCACGATTATCAAGCACATATTTGCTATGGCTAAGACTGATGTGCCATAGGCTATCTGGAGAGATATAGGCATTTAGTACTAGTTTTGAAGGCCGTTCAGGCACATCAATATCTACCACATTTTCACAACTATTGAAACTGATAGCGGCAATTAAAATGAGCATTGTTCTTTTAATGGTTTTCATAGGAATCAAAATTTAAAACTGTACTTAATGGAAGGAATAATAGGAAACAAAGAATACTGTACAAATTTCGGATTTTCACCATAGTAATTTACCAAATCAATATAAAACGGATTTTGGCGGCTGTAAAGGTTGTAAACCCCTATATGCCAGGCCCGTTCCCAATTTTTCTTCTTCTTTTTAAAAGTAAAATTGATATCCATACGATGATAAGATGGCATGCGAAAACCATTGCGGGATTCATAATCTCTTAGCTCGCCCCCATAATATTGGTTATTGGGCCGCGTATAAGTTGCTACCGGCAAGGTAATCGCGCTGCCGGTACCATAAACCCAGGCTGCTGAGAAATCTACTTTTTTGCTTAGCTCATGGGTAAGCGCCAGGCTTAAGTCGTGCCTGCGGTCGTATCGGTAGGGAAATCGTTCGCCAAAATTTAAATTTTCAAATTGCCTCCAGGTCCACGACAGGGTGTAACCCAACCAGCCAGTGGTTCTGCCCGTTTTCTTTTGCAGCAGCATTTCCATGCCATAACTTTCCCCGTCTCCTACCTCAATTTTCGTTTGCCAGTCTTTGTCTACATTTATGAATGAGGCTCCTTCCTGATATTCGATCAGGTTTTGCATTTTCTTGAAATAACCTTCCAGGCTAAATTCAAATTTGTCATTTATGTTTTTAGCTATACCCAAGGCTACTTGTTGCGATTGCTGTGGTTCTATCAGGCTGGTTGCCGGCACCCAAAGGTCTGTTGGCAAACCAATGCCACTATTGGTAAGCAAATGGACAAACTGCGCCATTTCAGCATAAGATGCTTTGACTGACATGGAAGGTGAAAGCAAATACCTGGCGCTGAACCGTGGTTGCAGAGAGGTATAAAGCTCGTCCTCTACCGCGAACCCGGATAAATGCAAACCCAGGTTAACATTAAACCTGCGGCTTATGCTGATTTCATCTTCAACATAAAGAGCCATTTCATTGGCATATATAGCTCTTGACCCCACCAGGGTATCACTTTCCTGATCTTTATAACTTAGTACTCCGGGCGTGAATAAATGATTGATTCCTGAAACACCAAAACGTATTTGGTGATTAGGGTTGGGCAGATATTCAAAATCAATACGGGCGGCAAAATCTCTAATGGATGAATTGTAGGCAGAATAATAGTAATCCCGTGATGTTTCACCGTTGCGAATGGTTTTATCGTCATACTCCTGAAAAACCTTGAAGCGATAACGGCTAAAGGTGAGGGTGGTATTGCTGAACAATTGATTATTCCAAACTCTGTTCCAGCGAAAGGCTGAAATAATATTTCCCCATTGCAAGCCGGCTTTTTCTATACTTTCATTGGAGCCTTGACTATCGCCATAGCTGTAACGAAAGCGATTATAGGCTTTATCGTCGCCCATGTAGAGACTTATGTACATTTGATCCTTGTCAGATACCTTGTGGCTCAGTTTGGCATTAAAATCATAAAAGAAATAGCCTACCACTTCGTCGCCCTCTGTAGCAGCTTTGATCAAAGGCCGGGCCAGCAAATCGATGTAGGTACGCCGGCCGGAAACGATGAAGCTGGTTTTACCTTTGTTGATGGGGCCTTCCAGGGTAAGTTTGGAGGAAACCAATCCAATAGAGCCTTCTCCATGAAAATCGTTACGGTTGCCGTCTTTCATGCTAATATCTATTACTGACGATAATCTACCACCATAACGGGCAGGAAAACCGCCTTTGATTATTTCCACGTTGTTGATCGCGTCGGGATTGAACACGGAGAAAAAGCCAAACAAATGGGAAGCATTATAAACAGGCACACCATCCAACAATATGAGGTTTTGGTCAGGCCCTCCACCCCGCACATATACGCCACTGGTGCCTTGATTACCCGATTGCACTCCGGGTAAAAGCTGTAGTGTTTTAAGTACATCAACTTCTCCCAGCAAAGCCGGCAGCTTCTTTATTTCTTGTACTGAAATATTTACGCGGCTCATTTGGGTTTGCTGTTGAATTTCATCAACGGTATTGCCGGAAATAACGATCTCGTCCAGTGTTTTCAATTCAAGATTAAGGTTAATTGTGGTATCTTGTTGCAGGTCAAAAGCGATGGTAGTTGATTGATAGCCAACAAAACTAACCACCATATTAATTTCACCGGCAGGTTGGGTGAAACTATAAAAGCCAAATTGGTTGGCGGAAGCGCCCTCTTTAGTGGCCAAATTAAAAACATTAGCTCCAATTAAGCTTTCGCCATCTTGACCATCTCTGATATAACCGGCAATGGTAAACCGCTGGGCCAAAAGCAATTTGCTCATTAGCATCAAGCAAATCAATAATGGAATTCTCTTCATACATTTGATTTTTGATTTTTGAACATTGACACTTTTTGATCAAATATAGTTGCAATTGATTTAGTTAATTTAATTCATTACCTGCTTATCAATGTTGCTTCCCGGTCAATACCTGCCAAATTCTTTACCGCTGAAAAGTGACAAATATACACCCTGCCCACTCCTTCATTTAGGCAGGCAAAAGCATTTTCCAATTTCGGAATCATGCCTTCATTCACAATTTTTTGTTCACAAAGGTGAGCGAAGTCTGACTCTTTGATAAGGTTGATCACCGAGTCATCTTTTTCAGCATCCATCAGCACACCCTTTTTCTCAAAGCAGTAGTACAGGTTTACCGTGTATTTTTGAGCCAGCGCCTTGGCCACACCCGAGGCAATGGTATCAGCATTGGTATTAAACATTTGTCCCTGCTTGTCGTGGGTGAGAGGTGCCATTACCGGCACAATGTTTTGCTCCAGAAGTACGCTTAGCATGGCTTCGTTTACTTCATCTACTTCCCCAACCAGCCCATAATCTACCGGGTTGGCGGGTCGCCGGTACGCTTTGATTACATTCAGGTCGGCACCTGTAAGACCAAGGGCATTGCAATCTATTTTTTGTAATGCGGCTACAATTTTTTTATTGAGCAGGCCACCGTAAACCATGGTCACTATTTCCAGGGTTTGTTCGTCGGTAACACGACGGCCATTTACCATTTTGGCTTCTATACCCATTCGTTTAGAAAAATCGGAAGCAATTTTACCACCGCCATGCACCAATATTTTTTTGCCGGGAATATTGACAAAATCCTTTAGGAATTCCATCAGCAGTGGTTCCTGGTCTATTACTTTACCGCCTATCTTAAAAATCTTAACTTCTTCCATTTCAATTATTTCTTTTTTCGAAAAATTATCATTTCAAAATTGCTTCTCTTTGCGCCTTAGCGTCTTCGCGAGAAATGCAATAAAAAATATTTTGAAATAATACTATAACTTAGTTACTTTCTAAAATTTTCTTCAAAACCACCTGTGCCGATACCACCCGATTAGCCGCTTGTTCCACGACTACAGAATCAGGGCTATCGAGCACAGAGTCAGCCACCACCACGTTACGCCTTACCGGCAGGCAATGCATAAATTTAGCTCGGTTGGTAAGTTCCATTTTTTCGCTGGTAATCATCCAGTTGTTATCCTCGCTCAATTTATGGCCGTAACTATTGTAACTCGACCAGTTTTTGGCATAAATGAAATCTGCTCCTGCAAAGGCCTTATCCTGATCATACTCGATAGTGACGCCACCGGTAAACTGCTCTGCCAATTCATAACCTTCAGGATGTGTTACCACCAGTTCCATTGACGTATTTTTCATCCATTCTAAAAATGAATTAGGTACTGCCTGGGGCAATGTTTTAGGATGTGGCGCCCAGGTCAAAACTACTTTGGGGCGCTCTTTTTCTTTATATTGTTCAATGGTAATTAAATCGGCTAGTGACTGAAATGGATGTAAAATTGCAGACTCAAGATTTACCACAGGCTTGCCTGAGTATCGAATAAAATTTTGCAAAACGAGGTCCTGATAATCCAATTCCCGATCCTTTAAACCGGGAAAAGCGCGTATGCCGATGATGTCGAAGTATTGTCCGATTACCGGTGCGGCTTCTTTGATATGTTCGGCTTTATCACCATTCATAATAGCCCCATCGGCAAATTCCAGTTGCCAGGCCTCCTTTCCTATGTCCATCACCGAAACGTTCAGCCCCAGGTTAGTGGCTGCTTTTTGGGTGCTGAGCCGGGTTCGTAAACTGGAATTGAAAAATAGCAGGCAAATTGAGCGATTGTTGCCCAGATAGCTGTGTTTAACTGGATTCTTTTTTATTTCAAATGCCTGGGTTAAAAGTTCAGGCAGATCATCTACATCTTGAAAGCTGTAAAAGTTTTTCATTTTTTTAGTTTTTAGCAGAAATAACCCCTACTAGGTTTCAAAACCCTCGGAGGGGTAGGATTTATAAAACTAATCCTTCATTCATAACATTTTCATAAAATGGTGTAATATTCATTTTTGAGTTCCA
>CAZQEZ010000193.1:0-1550 GCA_964592475.1 uncultured Roseivirgaceae bacterium | reverse complement strand
AAACATTATTACTTTCAAAGATAACAAATTAAATTATAGGTTATGCGGCAATATATGTAAAGAGACTTACCAGGAAAATACTTAAATGACGCAGAGGTTTTTTATGATAACCTAGCAAATTTAACATGAAATGTTAAATTTGCAAGAATGATTGCCAGAAAACAAACTCAGCAGATACTTAAGTTATTGTCATTTTTTCCGGCCATTGGTTTGGTTGGACCAAGGCAGGTCGGTAAAACTACACTGGTTAAAGCTATATCCGGTCAAATTGCTAAAGAGGTGATTTATCTGGACTTGGAGTATCCGGAGGATTTAAGTAAACTAGAAGATCCGGTGTTATTTCTTTCCAATAAAGCCAATTTTTGCGTAATTATCGATGAAGTGCAGCGTAAGCCAGACCTTTTTCCGGTTTTACGCAGTTTGATTGATCAGGACAGGATGCCATCGAGGTTTATCTTAATCGGTTCGGCATCTCCAGAGCTGATAAGGATAGCAGTGAATCGCTGGCAGGAAGAATAGCCTATCTTGAAATGACTCCATTTAATCTACTGGAAGTCAGAGATGTTGCTGATTACCGAAAGCACTGGTTTTATGGAGGTTTTCCAAATGCATTGCTAGCCCCGGATCCCGGGATAGCCAGGATTTGGTTTGATCAATTTATCCAAACTTATATTGAGCGTGATATGCCAGCATTAGGTTTTTCAGGGTCGCCAATCATTGCTTCCAGATTATGGCGAATGTTGGCCAACCTGAATGGCAATCTGTTAAATACCTCCAATCTGGCCAACGCATTGGGCATAAGTGTGACCACGGTAAGGAGATTTCTGGTTTTTTTTGAGAATGCCTATTTAATCAGGCGTCTACTACCATGGGATATGAATGCCAAGAAAAGAATAGTTAAGTCCCCCAAAATCTATTTCCGTGATACAGGTATTTTGCATCATCTGGCCGGAATAACTAATATGGATACCCTGCTTGGAAATATTCTGGTGGGAAGTTCATGGGAAAACTATGTAATCGAACAAATCAGTCAGTTATTACCAGATGAATTAAGCCTTTATTTCTATCGCACAAGTGCGGGTGCTGAGGTCGATTTGGTAATTGTTCGCGGTTTAGAGCCTTGGATGTGCGTTGAAATTAAACACACCAGTAGCCCCAAAATATCGCGCGGTTTTTTAAATGTAATAGAAGATTTGAAGACAAATAATAACTATATAATTACACCGGAAACTGATTCATTTCAATTGAATGAAAAAGTAAAAGTAAGCAACTTGTTACACTTTATTAGCAATGAATTGCCTGAAATGTTGAAAATTTAATATTAATTAGTCTCACCAAAAGCATATATAATTTCGTGATTAAAAAAAATTAATATTTTCATGCAATTGATGTAGGGAGGCTTTTGTATTGCATTTTGGCCAATTTGCAGGAGGCCACCGAAACTCCTAAAATAGAAGTAGGAAAAAAAATAAACAAAACCACAAATGATTATCGAAAAAAAATCAGTATCTTTTAAATCGTATCTTATAGTTCTATCTATTTGTTTATCA
>CAZQEZ010000192.1:0-7281 GCA_964592475.1 uncultured Roseivirgaceae bacterium | reverse complement strand
TCTGGTCAACTCCCCAGTTAAATATCTAGAGTAATTAAATCAGTTAATTAATATAATATACTAAGTATGGAAATTAAAGACGTACAATACCTTTGTACGGATTCTGATGGAACTCGATATTTTTTAATTCCGGTTACTCAAGAACTGCCTAGTGGCAATTTTATCATCTACACCATTGGGGGTGAGAAAAATAAAGTAGATTCAGCAAAATTAGCTGATTTTGAAATTTCGGAGGAGGAGGCGAAAACTCATCTCTATGCCGAAATGAGTCAAGCTATGGATCAGGCTAAAAGTACAATAACTAGTCTGCTAACCTTCGCCACTCAAGTCGGTTTACAAAAAGCTCCGTCACAAAGCAGTACATCTTCCGTTCAAACTCAAGAAGGGTTAAAGATAATTAAATTATACCTTTTAAATTAATTTATGAATAAAATAATCACATGGATTTTAATATTAATTTTTCCCACTGCCTTAATTATCTTTGTGTTAGTCTTTAATATATTCACTTTTATAGAATGGAAGACGGCAAAGGAACTTCACAACTCGGGGATCACTACTCAAGCCACAGTGATTGAACTTAACAAACCTATTGGACTTAAAGCACCCAACTCTTATTTTATAAAGTACCGCTATGAAATCAATCAATCTGCAGGAGATGTCACCAGTTATACAAAAAAGAAGCAAATAAACGAAAACTTATATCAACGCTTGAAATCTAACTCTCAAGTAACAATATCTTATCTGCCCTCTGAGCCAGAGATATCAGATGTTCAAGGCAATAAAGTACTAGATAGAAGATTGATAGTTTGTGTTTCTATTGATGTAGCTTTTATACTTTTTATATTGGCATTATTACTAAAGGTTAAAAATTGAGCGGAAATCATCTGGTTTATTGGAACTACATTGCCATCAAGTATTATAGAGAATTGAGTTGTATTTATGACTTGAATCCACACAAAATTATTCATCTAATAATCAACGTATTCTGCCAGGTAAGTCTACCCCATAGCGAGCTTTCATAAATTGGAAAAAATGAAATAACTTGTAATTTACCTCGTACCCGTAATCAGTATTATAATCAAAATTGATGTGATTTTGATAGCGGCTGTTCCAATAAGACACGTATTGCTGATTCCAATTTTTATAATATTCATTGTCGTGTTGAAAACGCGGATCTCCATTGGTAATAAGCCACGAATCAAAAGCCGGATCGTCAATAATAATGTCGTGTTCTTCTTCCTCTTCATTTGATTGGATGGCAATATCTGAGTTAATCGGTTTTTGCACGCTATTGCCCGATGGATTGGTAGCACAAGAAGTACAGATTGCAAAAAGAATTATTAATATTTTTTTCATGGTATTATACTTTAATTTTAAATATTACAAATACAATACCAATAGGTTATAATCAAATAATAATAGGTTAAGAAGATCATTTTTAATTGGATTTTTCCATAGGCGATAGTCGTAAATCAGTGACAACACCTTGCAAATACTGCATGGCAAGCAAAATAATAATTACCATTATTACCCATCCAACTATTACAATTAATAAATTTTCGAAAAACCTGGAGAGAAAAAACTCTTTTACCAACCCATTGAAGATACTGATCGCTAATAATATTCCAATACCTAGTGTAACAAGTATTATTGCTAATTTATTTTTTAACCGCTCCACCATAACAATAATAGTTTTTTTGATTTTAAAACTGTCCAATTTAGTTTTGTTGAGGCAGCGATCCTATTTATATTTTCGCAATTTCTTACTCAAGTAAGCTTCTATTTATATTTTTGCAAAAGCAATGATTGTATGGCTTTTATCCACGCGGCATTTCAATAGTGTATTTCAAAAGACATTTAGCAGCATTTTTTAGTTATTTGCCAAACTTTTTAAGTGGCTTTGGGTATTAAATTAGATAATTCAAAAATATGATAATGAATAAAGTAGTAACACCTGAACATATCGAAAAAGCAATGAGCTATCAGGCTTATAGTGAATTGATTTCTAACCTATTAGCCGATGGCAAAACTACCGGTTCCAACCAGGCTGAAAATATGATTGAATACACTAAAATGAATGAGCAAAGGCGAAAAAGGCTGGATAAAACTACGATCATCAATCCACAGTTGGCACAAGAAATAAAAGCGGTAGATCACCGTTGGTATTGGTTGATATTAACAGAAGCCTGGTGTGGTGATGCAGCACAAAATATTCCTGTATTAGCGAAAATGGCTGAATTAAATGATAATATTGAACTAAAACTGCTGCTCCGTGATGAAAACCTTGAAGTGATGGAGGGGTACCTTACTAATGGTGGAAAAAGTATTCCAAAGCTTGTCTGCCTCAAGCAAGAAGATTTGTCAGAAGTGGGTGAGTGGGGTCCACGACCAAAACCGGCTCAGGTAATGGTGGAAGCTTACAAAGCAAACCCAACATCGAGTTATGCCGATTTTGTAAAAGAGGTGCAACTTTGGTATGCCAAGGATAAAACCAAAACACTTCAGCAAGAAATATTGAGCCTACTTAAAAAATGGAACAATGGCTAGAACAGCGTTAGTAGTAGGAGCCACAGGTTTAGTGGGTAAGCATTTAGTAGAATCGCTACTCATTAGTAAAGCATATGATCAGGTAAAAATTTTGAGCCGGCGCAAATTGGCATTCGAGCATAAAAAGATCTCCTATATTTTATTAGAAAATTTTGATCTGCTCATTAATGTAAAGGATCAAATAAGTGCTCAAGATGTATTTTGCTGCCTGGGTACCACCATCAAAACGGCTGGTAGCAAAGAAAAATTTTATCAGGTAGACTATGAATATCCAATAAAAATTGGCGAATTAGCCCTTGCCAACCAGGCACAACAATTTTTATTGATCTCGGCAATGGGCGCCAATGCCAAATCTTCTATTTTTTATAACAAGGTAAAAGGGGAAGTAGAAAAAGCAATTAAAACTTTAGGATACAAATCAGTACATATATTCAGGCCGTCAATTTTGCTGGGCAAACGTGAAGAAAAACGCATAGGAGAAAAAGTTGGAATTGCACTTATGCAGACTTTTGCACCATTGATGCTAGGCGGACTTAAAAAATATAAACCTATAAAAGCAAAAGATGTAGCCATGGCCATGCACAATTGCGCTTTTGAAAATACCACTGGAACATTAATTCACGAATCGGATAAAATAAAAAAATTAGTGAAATGATAGCAGTAGTACAAAGAACCACCGCAGCTTCTGTAACTATTGAAGGTAAGAAAAAAAGTGCTATTGGAATTGGGCTGGTAGTATTGTTGGGAATAGAAGATGCTGACACGCTGGAAGATATAGATTGGCTAAGCAGAAAAATTGCCAATTTGCGCGTTTTTAATGATGCAGAAGGAGTAATGAACAAAAGCTGCCTGCATGTAAACGGGGAAGTATTGTTGATCAGCCAGTTTACACTGCATGCCAGCACTAAAAAAGGGAACCGTCCCAGCTATATTAAAGCAGCAAAGCCTGATTTTGCTATTCCTCTGTATGAAAAATTTAAAGAAGCACTAGAAAGTCATTTATCTTCTGAGGTACAAACCGGTGAATTCGGCGCTGACATGAAAGTTGACTTGATAAACGACGGGCCGGTAACTATTATCATTGACACTAAAGACAAAAAATAATGACCATAGCAGAAGCGCAGCAAAAAGTAGACGAGTGGATCAAAACCACGGGTGTTCGTTATTTTAGTGAATTGACTAACATGGCCATACTCAGCGAAGAGGTAGGCGAAGTAGCTCGCATCATGGCCCGTAAATATGGAGAGCAATCATTTAAAAAATCGGACGAGCAGGTAGACCTGGCAGATGAAATGGCCGATGTGCTTTGGGTGCTCATTTGCTTGGCTAATCAAACCGGCGTAAACCTAACCGATGCTTTGAATAAAAACCTGGAGAAAAAGACAAAGCGTGATGCGACCAGGCATAAAGAAAATAAGAAGTTGAGGTAAGTTATTTTTTTAAGTGGACCTATTCACTTCATTCCTCTGATCATTTAAACATCATTTTATGGCCATTTTGACATGCATTTCTAATCCGGTTCGGCTTAACCATGAAGGAATTAATCAAATAATTGAAGTTTCGCTTTTTAAAAATTGAAATAAAAAACCATTAAATCCCCTCTCGAGAGGGGCAAAGGGGAGTGTTAATCAAAAAATATTTTTATTTTAATTTTTGAGATCGCGTTTAAACCCCATGTGGTTAAAACTGAGTTTAAAATACAGAGCAAAAATGGAAATGAAAAAATAACCCCGAGGCTTCGGGGTTTATTTTACACCCTCCTTTGCCTCCCTCAAGGGAGGAGTTATAGGTGCTTTATTTTTTCATTTTCCATTTTTTCCAAACAATGTTCTGGTGCGAAACTTCAGTCAAATAATTGAGCATAATTCATAATACCATTAATAAATCATAGTCATCATTTTTGCTTATTTTTGATTTATGCCCACTCCCATAGAAATATTAAAGCAATATTGGGGTCATTCTGCTTTTAGGCCCATGCAGGAGGATATCATTCAATCAGTGATTGAGAAACAGGATACACTGGCATTGCTACCCACCGGGGGAGGTAAATCTGTTTGCTTTCAGGTACCCGCGTTGATGATGGAGGGGATATGCCTGGTAATCACCCCGTTAATTGCATTAATGAAAGACCAGGTAGAGCAACTGCGACGCAAGAAAATTACTGCACACGCTATTTATTCCGGTATGAGCTACAAAGAAATTGATATCATATTAGATAACTGCGTGCATGGAAAAGTAAAATTTCTATACGTTTCTCCGGAGCGCTTGAAGACAGAATTGATGATTGAGCGTGCCAAAAAAATGAATGTATGTCTGCTTGCCGTGGATGAAGCTCATTGCATTTCTCAATGGGGATATGATTTTCGCCCACCTTATCTTCAAATTGCACAATTCAGGGAGTTCATTCCTGATGTACCTGTTGTTGCGCTTACTGCCACGGCCACTGAACAGGTTCGTGGTGATATACAGGAGAAACTGGAATTTAAAAATGGAAATTTATTTGTACAAAGTTTTGCCCGGGCTAATCTTTCCTATTCAGTACGCTGGAGCGAAAATAAGGAGCAAAAACTGATTGAGATTTTTAAAAATGTACCAGGAACAGGTGTGGTTTACGTACGCAACAGAAAACGCTGCAAAGAAATTGCCACCGTATTAAGCAAAGCCGGAATAAGCGCTGAATTTTACCACGCCGGATTGAATAACCAGGAGCGTACCCTCAAACAGGATCGCTGGGTGCAAAACCGGGTACGGATAATTGTGGCCACCAATGCTTTTGGTATGGGCATCGACAAGCCGGATGTAAGGGTGGTAGCTCACCTGGATTTGCCCGACAACCTGGAGGCTTACTACCAGGAAGCCGGCCGGGCGGGTAGGGATGGTAAAAAAGCCTATGCGGTAATCCTTCTCCATCAAAAGGATCTTGATGACCTGCAGTTAAGGGTAGAGCAAAATTACCCTACCCTTGAGTATATCAGGCGGGTGTATCAATCACTGGCCAATTACTATAAAATCGCTGTTGGCAGCAACCTGCTGGTTAGCTACGACTTTGACCTGAAAGCTTTTGCCAGCACTTTCAATTTGTCACATTTCGAAGCTTACCAGGCATTAAAACGCCTTGAGCAGGAAGGTTTTATTCAGCTGAATGAAACCTTCTACAATCCTTCCAAGCTATACATCAATGTAAATAAAGGCAAGCTGTACGAGTTTCAGATTGCCCATGCCAATATGGATTACTTCGTAAAAGCATTGTTGAGAATTTATGGTGGTGATTTATTTAGTGGCTTTCAGGTGATATTCGAAGCACAGATTGCAAAACTGCTAAATATCTCAACCGAAGAAGTAGTAAAGCGATTGCAGTTTCTGCATCAGTCGGATGTTGCCATCTACGATCAGCGAAAAGAGCAACCTCAGATTACTTTTCTTACCCATCGCTACGATGCCAGCAAGTTGCCGATTGACAACCTGCTATTGCAAAAACGCAGGCAATTGCAATTGGATAAAATGCAGGCGGTAAAAGCTTATGCCAGCAATGAATTGCGCTGTCGCACACAAATGCTGCTGGCTTACTTCGATGAAGAAAGCTACCTGAAGTGCGGCATTTGTGACAATTGCCTCAGCAATAAAAGCGTACAACTCAGCGGAGAGGAATTCGACCTGGTCAGGCTGGAAGTTTTAAAAATTCTGGAAAATGCAGCCCTTGCCCCTGAGGAACTTAAAGCTGCCCTATCAAAGCCATATCAGAAAATTGCCATTGATGTGATGCGAATTATGCTCGATCAGGAGGAGATTAAGTATGATGAGCAAGGAAGGTTGGTATTGAAATAAATTTTTAATGTTTAAGTTTTATAAAAAGTATCTAAAAATTAATTTCATTTTTTTATTTGATATATTTGATATATTTGATATATTTTTTTAATTTTTAAACCAGATTACCATGAATGCATTCCAATACTATAAAAGAATTTCTTACCTATTAGAATTAATCCAAAAAGACAGAGCCTCTAGCCCAAAGGATTTATCAACGAAGTTTAATTGTTCAGAAAAGACAATAAGAAATATGATTGTTGTTTTGAGAAATGAAGGATATAATATAAAATTCTGTAAAAATCGATATAAATATATTTTATTAGATGATTAACGGAAAACATATTTCCGTTTCCTCATTTAAATTTGAATTATCTTGGTTTATTTTTAAATTTAAATGAAATTTATTATGAAAAAGCTTTACCTTTTTTTATTATTAATTGGGATTTCTTTCAGTTGCGAGAATGAAAAGGATATTTTATCAATACCTGAAAATGCAATTCCTATCATTGAAGAAACTCCCCAAAATTTTTTGATGAAAAATTTATCCATTAACTTAGCGAGTAAATTAAACAATAAAGATATAAGAGGTTTTATCAAAACTGAGGCTTTAAAACAATTTGATGGAGATTTTGATATTTTATTTACCGAAGTTGTTAGCAAAGAGATTCAAATATCAACAAATAACGGAAAAGCTAGATCTTTATCTTTTGGTGAATTTTTGTTTGATTCAGATAGTCGTGGCAGATCGAAAAATCAAACACTTAGCGAGTTCATAGATTCTTTAAATCAATTTATCCACTGCTGCAAATTTGTATTCCTGAATTACCGGACATCGATCCAAATGATTGGGATATAGAAAGCCATTTACCTAAGGTTGCTTTTAGACCGGATAATAATTCTGATTTGGTTTTAGCATATGACCATGAT
>CAZQEZ010000191.1:0-7335 GCA_964592475.1 uncultured Roseivirgaceae bacterium | reverse complement strand
TTGCCTCCCTCAAGGGAGGAGTTATAGGTGCTTTATTTTTTCATTTTCCATTTTTACCAAATACGATTCTGGTGCGAAACTTCAGTTTTTTATTTATAAGAAGACTGGTGGTGCGCGTAACCCATGAATAGAAAAAAGGATTGATTGGTGATTTATTTTGTGATTAATGAGTGTTTTATTAATGAATAGTTTAAAAAATAAATACAGCCACATGGCAAGCGGATAAGCATACTTGTTTTTACTAAATTCAAGTAAATCTGCATAAGTGTCAATATCTCTTTTTTCAGGTAAGCAATGATAATTATCACATTCAATTACATTGATAAGATCATGCCGCATGTAACGAGTTTGCCAGCGAATTTCCTTAAAAGTACCGGGTTCAAATTTTTCTTTATTCATTCCCAGCAAATACACACCTCCATCTTGGCTAGGCCCAATTACGAAATCATTAGTTTGTAAAGTATCGGCAGCTGATATTAGATCCCGATAACTTAAGGAGGGGCAATCATTACCAACTGCAATTACCGATTGGTAACCCTGGTCAAATAAACTTTGGAAAGCTTCATAAAAATTATCAGCAAAGGTGGATTTAGTTTGTTTATTACTATCCCACACGATAATGTCCAGGTTAGTTGGTGCAATAGCCAGGTGGAGTCTGGTAAATAATTGCTGGTAAAGGTAACGGTTGTGCCCGACTGATTTGCCAAGTAAAGGTTTTTGTTTTACCTCTTCTTGCAAAGTACGGGTAAACACCAATAGGGCGATATTTTTAGGATTATTTATCAATGGACACTAAATTACGGTACTTTACATTTCTATTTTGTCATTTAAAAGACAAATAATCAACTGAGGTATCATTTGTTTAAAATAAATTAATCTAATCACCAATATAATTATCTTTGCGACATAATTGAATATTATTTCGTATTAAGCATTGAGAAATTAGATAAACTTTTTATTGTTTGACTGAGTGAGTAGGAAATTAAAATTGTTGATAGTGAGATTTTTATTGTTGTTGATTTTGTGGCCCTCGTTGGCCATTGGCCAAGTAATAAAAGTACTGGATAAAACCAGCCAGATACCGATTGAAAATGTTGCCATTTATAACACCAAAGAATCCGTGCTGGTAAATACCAATAGGCTAGGGGAGGCGTCTTTAGCAGATTTTGGCCTGCAAGAGCTATTGATTTTTCGGCATCCGGCCTATCAGCAACATATTTTAAACAAGAATGACTTGCAAAAGCTGAACTACCGGATTGAATTGAGCGAAAAAATTATTAAAATTGAGGAGGTTATTATATCTGCTAATAAATGGGAGCAGGAAGAAAGAGAAGTTCCTACCAAAATAAAGGTGATTACACCTCGGCAAGTCTCTTTCGGCAACCCTCAAACCACAGCCGATATGCTACAGCAAACCGGCCAAATATTTATGCAAAAAAGTCAGTTGGGAGGGGGTAGCCCCATGATTAGAGGTTTTGCTGCTAACTCACTTTTGATTGTAGTAGATGGAGTGCGTATGAATAATGCCATATTCAGAAGTGGTAATTTGCAAAATATTATTGCTCTGGATGCTCAGAGTATGGAAGGAGCTGAAATAATTTTTGGTCCCGGTTCGGTTATTTATGGTAGCGATGCCTTGGGTGGAGTAATGGACTTTCATACCCTGCAGCCCAATTTTAAAATAAATAATCAAGTGCTATCGGGAAATGGAATGCTTCGCTACTCAAGCGCCAATAATGAGAGAACAGCCCACGTTGATTTTAATTTAGCTGGTAAAAATCTTGCATCCCTTACCAGCCTCACTTTTAGCAATTTTGATGACTTACGCACCGGGTCGCGCCGAGGTGATGAATTTCCAGATTTTGGTAAACGAATGCAATATGTGCGAGTGACACCAAGCGGTGACGAAATAGTTAATAATCAGGAGCCTAATTTACAAATACCAACTGGTTACGATCAATTCAATTTGTTGCAAAAGATAAGATATCGACCCAAAAATGGTGTTGAATTGGCTTATGCTTTTCATTTGAGTACAAGCAGCAACATACCGCGTTATGATCGATTGATTGAAAAAGATGCAATGGGACTGCCGGTCAATGCTGAGTGGTACTATGGCCCACAAAATTGGATGATGCATCAGTTGACTACTACTTTTTATCAACCCAATCGATTTTTTGATGATGCACGTGTTCTATTGGCTTATCAAAGTGTGGAGGAAAGCCGCCACGATCGCAAACTTTACAATGATCGGCTCAGGCACAGAACAGAAAAATTGGATGTGTTTAATTTTAATATGGACTTCAATAAAAAATTGGATGAAAAACAACAATTGTTTTATGGTGTGGAGGCATTTTATAATTATGTAAATTCAAGCGCTTACAGAGAAAACATAGTTACTGGTGAGCGCACACCTACCGATACTCGCTATCCGAGTGGTGGAAGTACTTATTCGTCAATGGCTGCTTATAGTTCTTATAAATGGAACATTAATAAAAAGTGGATCATGAATGCTGGTCTTCGGTATAGTCATGTCTGGCTCAATGCTGAGGCACTGGAACCTTTGGATATTAATTTGCCTTTTAATGAACTTGATAGTGACAATGGTTCCTTCAACGGCAATGCCGGATTGGTATGGTTGCCAACTGATGATTTCAAGGTAGATCTTTTATTTTCTACCGGTTTTCGATCGCCAAATGTAGATGATGTTGGCAAAGTATTTGAATTTACTGAAGATGAAATCGTGATTCCTAATGCCAACTTATCTCCTGAATACATATACAATAGTGAATTAAGCATGCGAAAAAAGTTTGCTGAATGGTTACAAGTAGATCTTACGTTATTTTATGCCCATCTTACTGATGCAATTGTTCGCAGAGAAGTACAATTCAACGGACAGGATTCATTGTTGATTGATGGAAGCTGGAAAAATTTACAAGCCAATTTAAATGCCGGTGCTGCTTTTATTAGAGGTATAAGTACATTTGTAAAGGGCAAATTAACCCCTCATTTGGTCTTTGGTGCCTCACTCACTTATACAGATGGCAAAGATCTGGAAAAAAACGAACCCCTGAGACACGTGGCTCCCATGTTTGGCCAGGTTTCATTATCTTATAAAATAAAGAAGTTTGAGACACAAGCCTTTATGCAATACAACGGGGCCATTACAGCGGCAAACTTGCCTCCTTCGGAAAGTGTTAAAACCCATTTATACACAGCAAACGGTGCATTGGCCTGGCAAACTTACAACTGGCGTATCGCTTACCATTTTAGCCCTTCAATCAGTGTGAATGCATCTGTAGAAAATTTGCTCGATGTTCATTATCGCCCTTATTCCTCGGGCATAAGTGCTGCCGGTAGAAATTTTGTAGTTTCAATATCGGGACACTTTTAGAGGTTAGTGAATTGGTGATCTGGCGAACTTGCATTTGCTATTTTTAAAGTGGAAACTCAAGTCAAAATGTGGGATATTAAGGTTTAAAACCATCCAATTTTTATTCGGCACTTTCGCTATCAATAAGTTAAGTGTAATGTTTATTTTGATATAATGCTATTATTCGCTTGTTTTTACATATTTTTCTATTATCTTTGAAGGAAACCAATAGTAAAATCTCTCAACTGCTTTGATTAAAAAGACCGCCAATATTGTTGCCGGTCTTTTTTTATTGTCTTGCAAATAAACTTCAAAACAACTAATTTCGTTATTCCTGAAAAATTAATAAATAGATGAAGAAAATATTGCACTATCTTTTACTGGTTATTCTTTTAGCAACTACGTTGAGTAGCTGTAAAGATGATGAAGTAAATCCTGAACCTACTTTAAATCAGCAGGTATATGAATTAATGAAATACTGGTATTTGTGGAATAAAGAAATACCGGAAGTAAATCCGGATATTTACACTTCACCGCAAGAGTTGATGGATGCTATCATCTTTAAGCCAGTTGACCAATGGAGTTTTATTACCTCCTGGGAAGCTTTTGAACAATTTTTCAGACAGGGGTCTTTTTCTGGTTTTGGTATGGGGCTGGTTTTCGATGGCAATGGTGATTTAAGAATTACATTTACCTACAGTGACTCTCCCGCTGGTAAAGCAGGTTTTGACCGGGGAGATATTATCAAAAAAATCAATAATCAAACGGTAGCAGTGCTTGACCAGCAAGATAAACTTAATGAAATATTGAATAATGAAGAAACAATACAATTTGAAGTTGAAAAGCCGGATGGACAAATAGTAGATGTATCGGTTACTAAAGGTAATGTAAATATAAATTCTGTACTTTACGATGAAGTAATTATAGAGGGAGAAAAGAGTATCGGTTATCTGGTATTCAATAATTTTATAGATAAATCTAAAGAGGAGCTTTTGGCAGTATTTGGCGATTTCAAATCCAAAGGAGTCAACGAATTGGTACTGGATTTACGATACAACGGAGGAGGTACTTTGGGCGCTACAGATACTTTGGCAAGCTTGATCTACCAACCGGTAAATGAAAACGAACTGTTTTTGGAAATAGCCTATAATGAAGAAAGAAGCGGAGAAAATGAGCCTATCTTTTTTAGGTATTTAAGTGAGTCGATTGATCTGGAACGATTGTATGTTATCACTTCAGGAAGTTCAGCTTCGGCAAGTGAAGCAATTATTAATGGCCTCAGGCCTTACATGGAAGTAACCACCATAGGCACTACTACCAGTGGCAAACCGGTAGGCCAAAGTGTGGTAAAAATTAATGATTTAGCGGTTGCACCAATTGTATTTTCAGTGGATAATAGCCTGGGACAAGCTGATTATTTTAATGGCATTACGGCAGACATTCCTTCAACAGATGATGTTGCCGTGTCTTGGGGTGATTTAAATGAAGATTGTTTAGCTGCTGCTATAGCTTCTATTAATGACGATCCTGGCAGAAAATTAAGCCCTCAGGTTGTAGCACCTACTAAAACTATTTCAATGAAAGGTTTAAGAAAAGAGATAGGCGCCTGGTAAAGATCAAGACTGAGATTTATAATATCGTGTTAAGGATTGTAAAAATTCTTGATACGATATTCCCCATAATTTACTAATGCCTTCTTTGGCATCTTCTAAAATTCTGGATAGATTTAAAAGATCAGAAATATCTTCTCTTCCGTATTGATTTGCTATGTAATGCCAAATTTTTACACCAGTTGCTCTGGCATCTTTATCTTTCAATATTTCCAGATTAGTAAACGAAGGTTGCATGTTCTGAGACCTATTTAATTCAAGAGTGGTAGCAAATGCTGCAGCGCCTTTAGTAAACCACTCCGGTAGTTTTTTGTAAGCTTTTTTTCCCATCATATCTTCCAATAATAATAAATTGATAGCATAATTCATGTCTTTTTGATGGTTTTCATGGTCAAGAACTACCGTGATATCCCGGGTTTTCTTTTTGGGCATTAAATCATAAATAAATACCTCTACTTTCTCCGAAGGCAAAAACCCTAATAAATTGGAACTGTGTTGGAAGGACTCCTCCGCTATTTTCATTAGTTGTATTGCTTCTTTTTTTTGTTTGGACTGAAAATAAAATATGAAATTTTCGGATTCCATTTTTTGCCAAACTTCTCCTTTAACTTTTGTATCGGCAATAGTTTGAGCTGCGACTAGATTTGAAACAGTGAGGAGGAGGATAATCAATAGATTTTTCATTGGTTTAAAATTTAGGGTTGAATTTGAAAAATAACCAAAATAGAAAAATTTTGTTTATTGCAACCTTTTGCTTTATCAGTTGTTCTTATTAGATAAATATTTTTAACCCATAAAACAATTAATAACTATGGCTATAAGAATTGGAGATGTAGCTCCTGATTTTACTGCAAGCACAACAGAAGGAGAAATTAAATTTCATGAATGGCTGGAAGATAGCTGGGGAATCTTATTCTCTCACCCAGCAGATTATACTCCGGTATGTACCACGGAGCTGGGTACGGTAGCAAAGATTAAAAGTGAATTTGACAAACGCAATGTTAAAGTAATTGCTTTAAGTGTAGATCCTATCGATTCGCATAATGAGTGGGTAAAAGATATCAACGAAACTCAAAACACGAAACTCAATTACCCGATCATCGCTGATGATGACAAAAAAGTATCAGAGCTTTACGATATGATACACCCTAACGCAGATGACAAAATGACCGTAAGAAGTGTATTTGTTGTAGCTCCTGATAAAAAAGTGAAACTGATTTTAACTTATCCGGCTTCTACCGGTAGAAATTTTGATGAAATATTAAGGGTAATCGATTCTTTGCAGTTGACTGCCAACTTTAGCGTAGCTACTCCCGCCAACTGGAAAGATGGTGAAGATGTAGTGGTGTCTCCGGCAATACCTACTTCAGAAATTCCGGAAAGATTTCCCAAAGGGTTTAAGGAAATCAGGCCTTACTTACGTACCACGCCACAACCGAATAAATAACAAAAAAGGGACGAATGTCCCTTTTTTTTGCTTTGTTTTATTTCGCCTCTACTTATTAACAAAATAGTTTTATTTCATTTAAACAATTTAATGAGTCATCTCTTTCAGCTCTTCCAGACCCACTATTAACCCATTAGCTATAAAATTGTCACCCTCACTTGTTTTAGCAATGGTATAGGTCTCCTGTGGGCCAAATAATGTCATTCCCACCGTTTTTAAAGTTTATTTCTGCTGAGATCAGCACTTCCTTTTCTGTTTTGATTGGCTCCGGAAGCTGTAAATGCTTGATCGGCAGACTGCCCAGTCCATGCTGCTGCAGGTATTTGTCAAAGCTTTTGATCACGTTCATGTAGGCGTAAATGATACTGGCACTTAATCCGCCTGGCTTTCTTTGGTGTTTCCTTGTTTCTAAATAGCTTTGGTATTGACTTAGATGCACTGATTCTATGTCTTTTAATTGGCTCACGCGCCCTGCCTGGATAACCAATTGAAAAAATAATATAAATATTTGCCGTGGCCATAGACCGTGGCTTCTGCATAGCCTAATCTTTGCAGCCATTCCAGGTAGTTGTTCAGATAAAATAAAAAGTGCCTGCCTTGCATTTTGGTTATCCAGTTATCCATAAGGGTTTACATTTTGATTATCAGTTAGTTAAATGGATAATTGAGGTAATTATCCGTTCATTATCCGCATTAGCCGTTCTTTTGCTTTTTGATGTTGGCCAAAGCTGAGTCCAATGCCGTTTTCAATGCCCCGTTCAACCGTTCGTATTCCTCCTTGTCACTTACTTCATATTCAAAGCCTTGTCGCTTTTGCTGGCTGATCACCTGCAAATAGCCGTATTGGGTCAACTGTTTGAGATAATATTTCAGATTGTTGGGGTTGATGCGCATCCATTCCCTGACCT
>CAZQEZ010000190.1:0-7371 GCA_964592475.1 uncultured Roseivirgaceae bacterium | reverse complement strand
CCAACTAAACATTTGTGAAAATAATACAATAACAAACAATAAGTTAAAATTCAACTATCCACAAAATTTCACATAGAAATTAATTTTTACTACAGTAGAATCTTCAAAATAATTCACGAAAGTGCAATAAAACAAGATTAATTTAAATTTTATCATCGAAACACAAAATCCCATTACTATTTTGCAGTTGTTGCCGATAAGTTTTCAAAAGGTATAAATGTTACTCCAGTTTTACGATCTTTATTGCAATGGCTTACCTTTTGGCAAAATCCAAAAATTTATCGCTAGTATCTTATTGAATTAAATGAAATAAATTAGAATATCTTTATTATATTACTTTTATAAAAATAAACTTTAATAAAAATGTATTACTTTGAACTTTTAGTTTATCTTTGCAGTTGAAATTATTGAACTTCAAGTATGAATCATTTAAAATTCACTTTTAAGTAGATTTTTTTATTTATGCATAAGTTCTGACAAGCGTAAATCAGCTCTCATTTAAAAAGTTGAAAAGTAGGTAATAAATTTTTTCTGTTTCCTCCTTGTAAAAACGTTTAAAAAATTTTATTACTGAAAAAAATTATCAATTATTAAACATCCTAAGTTTTCAAGAAATATCGGCACTGAGTTTTCAGAAGATCTGAAGAATCGAGTTAATCAACACTTTAAATCTAATGAAATTAGTAAATATGGTAATAACCAGATGATTCTAAAATCAGTGGTTATGCTATTACTGTTTTTCACCCCACTTACTATAATCAATTTAGGTATTGTTTCTTCAGGCTGGCTTTTGTTTACTCTTTATTTGGTAAGTGGAATGGGTATGGCGGGCATTGGCATGGGTGTTATGCATGACGCAATTCATGGTTCATATTCCAGCAATCAAAAGTTAAACAAAATTATGGGATATTCTTTCAATTTAATTGGTGCCAATGCCAACGTTTGGAAGATACAACACAACGTCCTTCATCATACTTTTACAAATATAGAGGAATCGGATGATGACATTCATACTCCATTATTTCTTAGATTTTCGCCACACGCCAAATTGTATTGGATTCATAGGTTTCAATACCTATATGTTTGGTTTTTCTATGGTTTATCAACCATTAGCTGGATTACAGCAAAAGATTTTGTAAAGCTTAGCCGCTACAAAAAACTTGGACTCATAAAAAGTTCTTCAAAATTCCGTGTGGAAATATTAAAAATAGCGGCCTGGAAATTGTTATATTATTCCTACGCGTTAGTGTTACCTCTTATTATTGTACCATTAGCACCATGGATTATTATTGTATCTTTTCTCACGATGCATTTCATTACCGGTGTTATGGTCAGTGTAGTTTTTCAAACGGCTCATGTAATGCCAAAAACAGATTTTCCATTACCAGATCAAAATGGATTAATTGCTAATAACTGGACGATTCATCAGCTTGCAACCACAAGTAACTTTGCACCGAAAAGCAATTTCTTATCTTGGATAATAGGAGGTTTAAATTTTCAAATAGAGCATCATTTATTTCCAAACATTTGTCATGTTCACTATAAAAGAATTTCTACCATAGTAGAAAATACAGCAAAGGAGTATGGTTTACCCTACTTAAGTAAAAAGACATTTGTTTCGGCCATATGGGATCATACAAAAATGCTTTACCAACTCGGTAGAATGCAACCAAAAATGGCTAAAATAACATATTAAGAGGCATGAAGATTCCACAGACCTCTACCACAACTAAAAAATATTAATGAATACTATTAGAACTAAAAGAAAGAGAAACAACGGTTACTCAGTAAACAATAATTTTTCAACCAGACCAAGTGGAGCTGGGAATGGTAAAATGCGAAAAAAAGCAATATCAAATCTGGATCCAAATAAATTAATAAAAAAGGCTGCTCCTAAAAAGGATGTAGCATATACTTCCTCCAGAAGCTTTGACCAAATGCCTTTAAGCGCTAATTTACGTGCCAATTTGTACAGTAAAGGATTTAAAAATCCAACGCAAATACAAAACGAAACTTTAGAGCATTTGCTAGGAGGGAGGGATCTATTAGGCGTGGCCAATACCGGAACTGGTAAAACGGGAGCATTTTTAATTCCGATTATTGAGCAATGGTTAAGTGGTTCGGAAAAATTTCAGGCATTAGTAGTAGTGCCCACCCGAGAGCTAGCTTTGCAGGTGGAAACTGAATTTCAAAGCCTGAGTCACAAACTCGGATTATATTCGGCCAGTTTTATTGGTGGCACAAATGTTGGCAATGACTTAAGGAAATTAAGAAAAAACCCTCACTTGATCATAGGTACTCCGGGTAGGTTAATGGATTTGCACAATCGCAAAGCATTACGATTACAGAATATTTCTAAACTAGTGCTGGACGAATTTGACCGTATGCTGGACATGGGTTTTATCAATGACATCGAAAAAATGGTGCAGGCTATGAGTAGAAGGGGTCAAACCATGTTATTTTCAGCCACGGTAGATAAAACGCAAAAGCAATTGATCAATCAATTGCTGGACAACCCTGTTGAAGTAAGAGTAAGCAACGGTCAAGCAACCGGCGATCAAATTGAGCAGGATATTATAAGGGTGCCCAGGGGTGAAGATAAATTTAACATGCTGCTTTCGCTAATTGGTGGAAGTGAGTTCGAGAGGGTTTTAATATTTGCCGAAACAAAAAAATGGGTAGATAAAGTAAACCAAAAACTTAATCAGTCAGGTGTAAAATCGGATACCATTCATGGTGATAAATCTCAAAACTATAGAGTACGTGCACTAGACAAATTTAAAAAAGGAAAAATAAAAGTATTAGTAGCTACTGATGTAGCCGCTCGGGGGATTGACGTTTCAGATATCTCCCATGTGATCAACTATCAGATTCCAATGAACTTTGATAGCTATGTACACAGAATAGGGCGTACAGGAAGAGCCGGAAAAACCGGAAAAGCCTTTACGTTCATCGACTAGCCATTGGCTGGTTTCTTAAAAGAAAATTTAATATTTTAGTAACAATTATAATAATAATAACAATGAAAGAAGGAACAGTAAAATTTTTTAATAGTGCCAAGGGTTTTGGTTTTATTAAGCCATCGGATTCAAGTGATGATTTATTCGTACACGAAAGTGGACTTATTGATGATATCCGTGAAAATGACAAAGTAAAATATGAAGTAGAGCAAGGACGTAAAGGTTTGAATGCTGTTAACGTTGAGTTAGCAGACTAATCCAGTCCTGATAAAAATAATTAAGGCCTTCTCAGTTTCTGGGTGGGCTTTTTTTATGGCAGAGTTCGGAGCTGGAAGTTCAAAGCAGGAAGGGTGCCAATCTTCCTTTAACCACAGAGAATCACTGAAGTATTCACAGAGCACCACAGCGGGTTTAGCTAAGTAGCTGAGAACTCAGAGGATTTATTCATTCAATATTCAAACTTCATTCCCTAAATAAATAAGCTAATAGGTGAAAAATGAAAGTAGTTTGGAGCTCAGAGTTGAGAGTTGGATGAATTTAAATCGACGATAAAGCCAATAATTCATCATTAATCATATAAAATCCTTAAAAAAGCGTCATTGTAACCTGTTTTACCTTTAAAAAATAAACACAGAAAACAGGAGATATCTCCTCCGGATTGCAGCATGCAACTATAAGCAGACAAACGGCAAGATTAACCGCAACGAGCGCTGAGCTGGGTTAATGAGCACAAGAAATGTTTTCCATTCATCCTTCAACCCTAACATTATTCATTTCTCATTCCCTGGCATCTGATCACTAAATGCCCGGAAGTGGCGCAAGAACATAACCCTGGGTGAAGCCTCGGGAAATAAAACAAACGAAAAAGGCGCAGGCAGACAGCCACTAAAAGTGGAGAAGTTTGATGCGCCTTATTGGTCAAAGCCCCGGAGAGTATGAGTTCGGAGCTGGAGGCTGGAAGCTGGAAGGGTGCTAATCTTTCTTTAATCACAGAGGTATTCACAGAGCACCGCAGCGGGTTTAGCTAAGTAGCTGAGAGCTCAGAGGATTTATTCATTCAACACTGGTTCAAGATAAAAGGGGTAGGGAAGAGGCCGAAAACATTTCCGGGATACCAAAAATCTGGAAAAAGCTTATTTACAAGGGAGATTTGAAGCTGTTCCTGTGTTCCTGTCATCAAATGGTGGAAGAAAATGGGCAGAAGAAGAAAATGGTACCGACCACGAAAAATGAACCCTACTTATTATGTTTTCTGTGAAGGGAAAAGAGAAGAAACAATGTTGCACATTCAATTTATATTTTTATCTTGCAACATTGTTGCATTTAATATTTTATTATGAAAAATCAATTTGTGGGACTCCATGGGGACTTCGTCGGTTTTAGTGCTTCTCTTTTATGTGCTGTCCATTGTTAGGCATTGCCATTTTTACTTAGTCTGGCCCCATTGGCAGGTGCTCATTTTTTGCATAATCATTGATTTGAGTATGCCATTATCCTGCTGAGTTTTTTGATTGCATCTTATGCTTTAGTACATGGTTATCGCAAGCATCATCAAAACTTGCTGCCTTTGATCATAGTGACTGCCGGATTTGTACTGATTGGTGCAGGTCATTTTTACAAATCGAGTGGAGCGAAGCATTGCTAACAGCCGGCGGGGGGTGACCATAGCATTCGCCCACCTGCTCAACTGGAAATATATTAAAAGAGCGCCGTAAGTGCGCTTAATTAATTAGTCTACATCATATAACCCTAATTCCCCGATCAGCATGAAAGGTTAAAGGGGAAAGAGCCGTTAAGAACGTCATTCTGAACGCAGAGAAGAATCTCCACCGGATAGCAGAATGCTACCATAAGCAGAAAAAGCTTTAAGCCTTACCAATCGGCAGGTAAACTCAAAGATGAAAAGATAACTCTGGCTATATATTTGACGATTTTTCATCCCTCATATTTCACTCCCATTCCTGTACGTCATTCTGAAGCAATGAATAATCGGCTTTATTTCATTTAAACTACATTGATTGACCTACTACTTTAATTTACATTATATTTAGTTATATGTAATGTAACTTTATCTTAATATAATGCGTTTATTTTACAAATATGTAAATTTAAATTGTGATATATAATGGAAGAAAAATCTACACGTAGAAAAAGGTTTGAAAAAGTGGCTGGTAATAGAGTAAAAAATATCCTAAAAACTTTAGATAACCTAGAAAAATGCTCTAATAAAAACAACTATGAATATAGTGATAAAGATGTAAAAAAAATGGAAAAAGCATTGAAAGATAAGTTAAGTTCAGTTTTGAATTCATTCAGCAATGAACTAGGAAAGGGGAGTAGTAGTGAATTTTCATTTTAATATTAGTAAAAATCAATTAAAAGTTACATTTTATTTAATATTTGTAAATTGTTTATTTATTTTGAGACATATTTATAATATAACCAATATTCTTCTCCACTGATATGGATTCTGAACAACTTTTTTTAAAATTATTTGCAGCTAGTACAGAACAAGAGATAGATAATGTCATAAATGCTAATTTAGATTTATTTGTAAATCAGAACTGGTATCCACTAGGTAAAAATACCAGCAACTATAGTATAGTCAAAAATCAACAAGCAAATCCTATCGCCGCTATAATAGAAAAAATAACTAATTCTATTGATGCAATTTTGACAAAGAAATGTCTTGAAGCCGGTATTGATCCCAAATCTCCACTTGCACCTCGTTCAATTCGACAAGCTGTTGAAACGTTTTTTGGAGAAGAAAAAGTTAAATCATGGGATTTAGATAAATTTCGACGCGAACAAGCAAAAGAGATTCAAATAATTGCCGATGGAACCCCTAGAAATACATCTGTTATCATTTATGATAATGGTGAGGGGCAACATCCAGAAAAGTTTGAAGATACTTTTCTTTCTTTGGTAAGTGGCAATAAAAAAAATATTCATTTTGTCCAAGGTAAATACAATATGGGTGGTAGTGGAGCTCTTGTTTTTTGTGGAAAGAAAAGATATCAACTCATTGCTTCAAAAAAGTATGATGGAAGTGGTGAGTTTGGATTTACATTAGTGAGAGAGCATCCTTTGTCAAAAGAGGAACAAAATGAAAATAAAGAAACCTGGTACGAGTACCTAATGATTAATAAGCAGATACCAAAATTTAAAATAAATGAATTGGATTTAAAGTTATTTGATCGAAAGTTTAGAACTGGTACTATTATAAAACTTTATTCTTATCAATTTCCTTCAGGATATTACGGGTTTGCTCAAGAACTTAACCAAAGTATCAATGAGTATCTTTTTAAACCTGCTCTTCCTGTCTACACAGTAGACAATGCTAATAGATATCCAAAAAACAAAGTACTTGAATTAGATCTATTTGGATTACAAAGAAGGTTAGAAGAGGCTGATAATGAATATGTTGAAGATTATTATTCATGGGATTTTGATAATGAACTTTTCGGTAAAAGTAAAGTAACTGCATATATCTTTAAATCGAAGCTAAAAAATAAAGATGCTAAAGAATCAAGAAAAGTAATACAAGATCGATTTTTTAAAAATAACATGTCTGTTATATTTTCTCTTAACGGACAAGCACATGGTAGTTTTTCCTCTGAATTCATAACCAGATCCCTGAAACTCAATTTGCTTAAAAGCCATCTTTTAATTCATGTTGATTGTACTGAGATGGATTATGATTTTAGAAAGGAGCTATTTATGGCTTCCAGAGACAGGTTAAAGGATGGAGAAGAAACAAAAGAACTAAGAAAGTTTCTTGCCAAAGAATTATCCAAAAAAGATAGTTTTTTGGTAGAAATTGAAAAGAATAGAAAAGATTCAATTACAGCTGATTCTGGAGACACTAAGGAACTTTTGAAGTCCTTTACTAAAAATCTTCCTATGGATAGTGAATTAATGAAATTATTAAATCAAACATTTAAATTGGATCAATCGGCTGAAAAAAAGCCAAAGAACAATCATGAAGCTAAAAGCAAAAAAGAAACTAAACCACAAAAGCAACCATTTAATCCTGAGAGGTTTCCAACGCGGTTTAATGTAAAAGCTTCTACTAATAATGGCATCAAGGCTATCAATATTCCAAGAGGTACTGAAAAAACAATTTTATTTGATACTGATGTTGAAAATCATTATTTTGATAGGGTTGAGGAGCCAGGGGAAATGCAAATTGCGCTTGCAACTTACAAACCTAACGAAAACGAAGGAGGAAATATTAATGGAAAACCTAAAGGAATTGAAGAATTATTCAACATTAATAAAAGCAGTCCTAAAGATGGAAAGATAAGAATTAGCCTTAATCCTAAGACTCAGGTTAGAGTGGGAGATGAGATTGAAATGAAAGTATTTTTAACTGCCCCTGGTGAAGACTTAGAAGAAATTTTCTGGGCAA
>CAZQEZ010000189.1:0-7375 GCA_964592475.1 uncultured Roseivirgaceae bacterium | reverse complement strand
TATACCATTCATAAAACAGCCTTTTTAATTAGGTTGACGGCTATGGGGAAAGGGGGTGGTGAAATAGCAGAGACATTAGCTTTAAACCAACTAAACATTTAATTAATTATGTAGATAAAGATTGTGAAAATAATACAATAACAAACAATAAGTTGAAATTCAACTATCCACACAATTTCACATAGAACCACTATTATTTTGTAAAAAGCACCCTTTATCCATTATTTTGCTAATATACACCAGATAAAGCATTCTTCAAGCATTCATTCAAAGGAACTGTGGGTAACCGCATTTTTATTTTATATAAACTCAAATTATGAAAACCTATCACCGCTTTTTTCATTGATTAAAATCATGGTAAACCTACTTAAATATTTCCGGATATTTTCTGATAAAATAAGAAGGCGTGCAACTCCTGGCCAGCACCGAATTGTAAGGCGAAAGATCTGGATCATCGTAAGGATCATAGGTATCCGCACCATTACGTACCATGCCACCACAATAACTCAATACCAGGTCCTTTTTCAAGTTGCTTTTATCATGGCCTCCACCATGTAATGATACAGGTAGGGCGCCTTAGGCTCCTGAACGTTAATATTTTATTTTAGTATCTTCATCATCACCGGCAGATAAAACACAATCGCCAATACAGAAAACAACAACCCACCCATGGCTCCGGCAGCAAAGGCAAACCAGAACACATCCTTTTGTCCGCCCCAGAGAAAGGGAACCAATCCCAGCAATGTAGAAATGATGGTCAGCAAAATGGGGATGATCTTGTGGTTATAGGCTTTTACATACAGGCGAATAGATGTTTTATGTTTCTTTTTGAAATTGTTGAAATCGTTGATGATGTACAAACCGGCATTGACTACCAAACCACTGAGCAGGATGAAAGAAGCAAAGCCGCCCTGGTCAAAATTGATATCAAACAAGTAAAAGGTTAAAAACACACCAATATAAGAAAAAGGTATCAGCGAAATAATGGCCAGTGGCTGCTTAAACGATTCCAGTAAAATGCTACAGACGAAGTAAATGATCAGGACCACCACCAGCAACAGGTAATACTGCGATTTGTCATCCTTTTGCCAGCCTGACCAGAATCGCGGACTTGCCTTGTACCCCATGGGCAAAAACCCGTTCATGTATTCAATTTGCTCTTCTTCCACCTTTTGTGCCAGTGGCCCAGGCCCGATAAAATCATAAGCTACCACCAACTGGTACTGCTGATTTTCTTTGTGTATGTCGTTACCGGTTTTGCGTTTCTCCATTTGCAAAAACTGGTTCAGCTTTAAAAGTACTGAGTCTACTTTCACTGTTTCATTTTCCAGTTGCCACACGTTGAATTGCTGGTATTTGTCGGAGTATAGGGTCACCGGCTGCATCTCATTATTCAGATACACTGGAGACAGATTACTGCGCTGCATGATATTGTAGAGGTACTCGTACAAATAGTGGTGGTGTAAATTGTGCAATGCCAGTTGTTGCTGATCAAAATCCAGAAAATATTCATGCAGGGCAGTGGTTCGCCATCCATCGGAACCAGCAATGTCTATCTCTTTAATGCGTGGATTTTGCAAAAGCTTTTTCTGTAAGTGCTCCGCATAGCGGTACAATTGATCGTAATTGTAGCCTCGCAATACGATTCGGTTGCTTTTGAAGCCAGTGTGCAGCGCGTTGGAAAAACCGCGACCCACCCCGTATACCGACCAATCCAGCCCACCCAGGCTGATGGCTTTGGACTCCAACTGGCTTTTGAGAAAATAGGGAAAACTGCTCCACTCATGCTCCGGCTTGAAATGAATTTCGATGCGGGAGTCATTGTAATTATTAATGGTGGTCTGGAATAAATCCACTTCCTCAAACTGGCTGATGAAGTTTTCCATTTTTTCGATGGCTTCATTCAATTGCTGAATGGTACAGCCTTCCGGCATATCGCCACGCACGTGCAGTTTGGTTTCGGTGGGTTCCTGGTAAAAGGAAGATTCATAAACGAAACTGCTGAAAAGCCGCAGTGAACCACCCACTATTTTGGAGAGCAAAAGTTTGACCTCATTTTGAAACCAGTCCCTACCCAGCGTCTGGTTATAAATATTGGCTGCTTTGTTTTCCTTTTCAATTTTCTGCGGCAGCCAGTCTACCGGTATACCAAAACCCAGGATCAGCATAACGATGAAAGCCCAGCGGTACCTTTGTCCAAACCGGATATAATTTTGATACGCACGGTTCAATCGGACAATCCTTCTGCGGGAGCGGGAGCTTTTTCTTTTCCGGCTTTTGCGCAAAGGAAAGCGGTGCATAAGGGAAGGAATAAAAAACAGGGCTACCAGCAAAGAGACCGATAAGTTGATCATTACTACCAGGGCAAAATCCATCAAATCAATGCGTTGCGATTCTTTCAGAAAAAAGATGATGCTCAGCGCTCCAATGGTAGTAAGGGTAGCTGCCAGCAAAGCCAGGAATACCCTGCGGTTTTGCTGAAGCCGGTAATGGTCGATCATGATAATACTGCTGTCGATAATAAAACCCAGGGAAATGGTGATGCCCGCCAGCGAATACAGGTGAATTTCTACCTGTAGCCAGTAATACAGCAAAGCGGCAACCAGCAAATTGGCCAGTAAGCTGGCCAGGATCAAAAACATGTACCGCGGCTGCCGACTGATGATAAAAACAAACAGCAAAAGGATGAGTAAAGAAATTCCGGCACGAAGTGCAATTTTTTCCAGTTCGGCCGTAATGAAGCGGGAGGCGTCGTAACTCTGCAACAACGAATAGCCTGAAGGCAACTCCTTCCGGATATTGGCAATGGCGTCTTTGGCTTTTTGGGTAACTACCAGGGTGTTGATCCCTTTTTTCGGGGTGATCACCAGGTTAACCGTGTTGAGCCCATTGACCCGGAAATACCTGTCTGGTGGGCGCTCCAGGTATTTAACTGTAGCTACATCCCGTAAATGGATCACCCGATTCCCTGTTTTTTTGATGGGAATCCTGCCAAAGTCTGCCTCGGCTGGCTTATCCATTTGCAAAACAGCATTGATGTAGGTAGGGTAACCTGTCTCACTGGTTTTCCAGCTTACCTGACCCAGCGGGTCCTGCTGAAAATACCGGTTCACCGCTTGCTGTATTTCACTGGCAGAGACCTGGTAATTCTGAATCTGGTTGACCTGGTAAATAATGTTCCATTCATAGGGTGAAGCACCATAGACAGTGACTTCATTGATGCCTTCTATTTTAGACAATTGAGGTACCAGCATATCCTGAGCATACTGCTGAATGTAAAAAGCACTGGCGCTGGCATTGATGGTATAGGTGAGAATGGGGCTTTCCTTATTGCCGGAAGCACCAAGGTTGATGTAGGGATAGCTTACCCTGGCCGACAGGTCAGGGTAAACCTGCCTGATCAGGTTAGCCACCTCGAAGCGGGCCACATCCAGTTCCTTGTGTTTGTCGAAATGTAATTCGATGCGACCTGAACCCTTGCCGGAAACAGAAGAGACTTTGGTAATACCACTGATGCCGGAAAAGATACCTTCCAGGGGAGCCGTTACCTCTTGTTCAATTACCTTGGCCGCGGCGTCGGGCCAGGTGTAGTGCACGGTAAGCCTAGGCAGACTTTTAGAAGGATTGAGTTGTATGTTGAGTAAGGGAATGATGGCACCACCCATCAGCATCAAGCAGATGAAAATGATGATGATGCGAAAGTCGGAGCCCGATATGGTGGTTTTAGGTGGCAATAGATTCTTATTTTAATTTCATTTTTTTGTAACCTGATATTTTTATAATTATATCATTTTTTCTTTTCATACCGTATCGACCTAATAGCTTCAACTCCCTTAGTTATTTCATCGATACTCGGGGAATCCTTCGTATTATCACGAATATTTGACAATACATCTTGCCAACTTACTTTCTCAGAACTAGCAATTGATATTAGCCCCAGATCCTCCAGGTTTTTCAATATATTATGTACTTTAGGGTTTAGTATGTTCATTTTAATAGTTTCCATGTGTTTAATTTATATTTTATGATAATACCTTTTCTTAAAGGCTGTTCTAAACTATAATATTCTCATCAAGAAGCAATTTCATACAACTTATGGATTTTGTCAGCTTTGAATGATTCTCCGGCTAAATGTAAAATATCAACTACTTGTTGCTTTGATACAGTAGGATAGTCTTTCAAAAATTCGTGAATAGAAATTCCACTTTCAAGGTGGTCAAACAAAACTTCTACAGGCACTCTTGTGCCTTTGAATACCGGTGTACCACCTAAAATACCTAAATCAATAGTTATTATATCAGTTTTCATAAGTTTAATATTTTTTGCTCCAATCAATCATAAATTAATCTTTTTTATTTCTTCTAATTTACACTTTATTATAATCACAACAAAAAACAGATTAATATTATAACATATAATTCCGAAATGACGCTTTTTATTCATGGGCTGCATTCAACAATATAACATCATTAGTATTTCCCAAAGAATAAGCAAATTTTTTAGATTAAAACAACAAAATTTCACTTAAATTTTTTATTCAACTACCTTCCTCTCTCCCACCCTAGACAGATAATAATAGCATAACGGAATAAAATATAAACTTACCACCGTACCCAAAACCATTCCGCCAATCACGGCCAGTGCCAACGGCCTTTGCAGTTCGGCGCCAATACCGCCGGTGAGCAACACCGGTAACAAAGCCAAAATGGTGGTGATACTGGTCATCAAAATGGGTTTGAGCCGGCGCTTGCCTGCTTCCTGTAGGGCCCTTAACAAGCTAAATCCTTTCTTACGCAACTGGTTGATGGTATCGATTTTCAAAATAGAATCATTGATGATGATACCCGACATCACGATGATTCCGATCATCGACATCAGGTTGATGCTATCGCCGAACAGCAATAAAAGCAAAAAAGCGCCGAAAACATCAATCGGTACTTCCAGCAGCACGATCAGGGGCAGACTGAAGCTTTCAAACTGGGCGGCCAGGATGAAATACAGCAAAAGCAAAGAAACCGTGAGTATCAGCAGCATTTCCTCTAGCAATTCCTGGTTCCTGAAAAAGCTGCCGCTGAAATCCACTTCAAACAGAGCATGATTGCCAACCACAGAGCGGATGTTCTCTATCAGTTCAGGAACATTTTCTTTTTCAGCCGCAACTTTTACCGGAAAGTATTCGCCTTCCATGCCGGCCACGATTTGCTTCAGGTCCTGGTCGCGATGGATGCTGATCAATTCCCGCAAAGGGTACAACTCTCCGGTTTTATTGCTGACAAACGTCTGGCTGATAATTTGCTGAAAAGTGGCTGTTTTGGCACCCAGGATCACCGGCGTAAAGCTTTGATTGTCGATGATGGTAAAAACCTCCCGCTGGTTGAGCGCATTGGCCAGCTGGCTATGCACTTGCTGGAAGTCAATTTCCAGCAGCAACAGTTTCTGCGGATCTACCGCTATTACCAATTGCTCCTGCCAGGGAATGGCCGCTTCTGCTTCCGGTATTTGCTCATCCATTTCCTGCACCACCGCTGCCATTGCCTGGTTGCCCTGCGCACCCAGGTCGGCCACCGGACGAATTTTGGCCAGCAAAGGTGCTTCCTGCTCCGGGAAGATCACATTAAAAATATTATCCGCCTCCTGCCAGCGATGGATCACCTCCCGGTAATTGTTGGACAAGTACTGAGGCACCATGGATTGAAACTCCTGCAAATCGGATTGATGATTAAATTTCAAATACAGATAAGCCTGGTTGCTGCCAGCTTCACTTTCCTGGTTGAGCAAGTAGTCTTGCCGGCCAATGAAAGCGGTATAGTCAAGTTTTTGCTTTGTCTGAGCAGTCAATTCCCGGATTCTCCTTTGGTTTTCGGCTAGTCCGATGCTCTGGTTCCAGTCCAGGTACAGGATGATCTCGGTTTGGGTGATTTGCGGCAATCGCTTTTTGGTTAGTTGACCGTAAATTATAAAAGTACCGGCTAACAAACCCACGAAGATAATCCAGGTAAACACCTGATGCCGCATCACCCAGCGAAAACCTTTTTCGTACCAATTTTCATAATGGGCTGAATTGATTTTTTCCAGCAGGCGATTGATTTTCCCGGGCTTATTTTTTAAATAAAAAAGACGGTAGAAAACCGGCAACAAGGTAACGGAAACCAGCAACGAAGTAAAAAGACCCACACTAACGGCAATGGCCTGGTCGTAAAACAAGGCACCGGCAATACCGCTCATGAAAATCAGGGGGATGAATACGGCACAGGTGGTAAGCACGGAGCTGAGTAAAGGCCTAAAAACTTCATTGGTGCCACGAATACAAGCTGGGTCGAGCTGACTGCCACGCTCCCGGTGCTGGGTGATATTGTCGATCACGATGATTGAGTTATCGATCATCATGCCCACCCCCAGGATGAGGCCGGAGATAGAAATAATGTTAATGGAAAGGCCGAGCAGGTAAAAGAAAAGCAGGGATAACACCAGCGAAACCGGCACAGAAAGGCCGATCAGAAAAGGCGCTTTGTAATCACGCAAAAAGAAAAACATAACCAGGAAAGCCAGTATGGCCCCATACACCAGGCTCTGGCCCAGGTTGGCAATCGAATAGTCAAGCAGGGCGGTTTGATCACGGGTGACGGCAAAATCAATTTCCGGATAGTCGCTCTGCAGGGCATCTATCAGGCCATAGAGGCTTTCTTTCAGGTTTTTCAGCTGGGCATCGCTTTGCTTGATGATAGCCAGGCTCACGGCCTGCTGACCATTGGCCATAATCATACCTTGCCTGGGCTGCGGTTGTTCCACAACGGTGGCTACATCTTTAAGTTGAAATAGCTTGCCATTACTGCTGAAGTTGACATTTTCGATATCGCGTAAGGTGCTGAGGCTGGCAGAGAAGCGCACGTTGTACTGGTACTGACCGTCTTTGATCAGTAGGTTGCCCAGCTTGAGGTTGCTGTTGTTAAGAAAATTTTCCAGTTGCTGCAGGCCGAGGTTAAGCGCTTTCAGTTTGCTTTCATCGGGTATTACCACGATTTGCGAATTGACCAGGCCGCTGATGTCTACCATGGCCACTTCCGGAAGTTGCTCCAGGCGCTTACGGATCACCTGGCGGGCAAAGCGGCTCAACTCGATAAAATCCTGTTCAGCAGATTGGGTACTGGCCACCTGGTAATTACCGGTGTTCTGGTTGGTGAGGTTGAGGTAAAATACCGGGATATCAGTAGCACCGGCTTTGATCACCCTCGGCCGGGAAAGCTCCCGGGGCAACAGGTTCATGGCCCGGTCTATCTTTTCATTGACTTCAATAAAAGCAAAATCGATGTCAGTCCCATAATTGAATTGCAGTTTGATGATGCTATATTCATTGTAGCTCTCGGAAGTGATATCA
>CAZQEZ010000188.1:0-7411 GCA_964592475.1 uncultured Roseivirgaceae bacterium | reverse complement strand
TTATTTTTTCATTTTCCATTTTACCAAATACGATTCTGGTGCGAAACTTCAGTAAATAATAAATCTCTATCCAATCACCAGGTTAAAAAAAACCATGTCCCTCCATTGATAAATAATATGCACAAGGGAGGGTAACATGGTAATTTAAAGTGGAAATTATTTTAATCTACGTAACCCTGATTTTGGGATAGATTGTTGTTCAGTAAAATTTCATCATTGGGTATGGGTAATAATACTTCATGGCTTTCAAAACCATTCACGGTTTCCTGAATTACTTTGACTAAATTGGCCGGTGCAGTAGGATCATTTTGTGCTGCTACTAATCTATTTTGCAGCGCTTCCTCCAACTCATTCCAACGCAACAAGTCCATTTTCCGGTGAGTACCTTCACCTACCAGCTCCCATGAACGCTCTTGTTTGATAGCTTCTCGTAGCTCTTCTTTGCTTAAGCCTGACAAGGGATCCAATGCAGCTCTTACTCTTACTGCATTTATGGCTTCATATGCCTGAGTGGTAGGTCCATTCAATTCGTTTTCGGCTTCAGCTAAATTTAAGAGTACATCTGCCAATTTGCATCATTCACTGCCTGATACATTCTTTGCCATATTGCCCTGATTCGCGGAGTATTTTCATCCCACTTATAAGCATAAAACTCTTGTCCGGCGCCAAGTGCACGAGTAGGAGTCAAAAGGTCATGGTTTACATCAAAATAAATATCCAGGTTGATTCCAAAAGCATCTCCATTCATTATATGACTGTAAATGCCAGCGATGGCTGCAATACCATCAGTTTCTGTATTATAAAACCTTTCAGGGTCAATGATACTCTGCGGTTCTTCGTCAAGAATAGATTCACATCCCAACACGAAGAAAGAAAATATAAATACTACAATAATATTTTTCATAATAATTTTCATTTCTGATTAAAAATTAATTTTCAAACCAAGTACAAAAGATCTAGCTGCCGGATAGGTAAAGTTGTAATACCCTCTTAAGCGATCGTTGAGACCATAAAAATTGGCTTCCGGATCGTCACCGGAAAAATTATTGGAAACGATTTGAAACACATTGTTTCCTGTAAAATAGATCTTAGCTGTTGATCCGTCCATACCTACAACAGCCAAGGGTAAATTATATGCCAATTGCAGCATTTTCATACGCAAAAATGAGCCATCTTCAATATTAAAAACATAGAATGACGCATATTTTTAGATGGGCTGCATAAAAATACCAACGTCATACAGTATACTCCGGAAGGTTTGTCGTTGCTGATTGGAAAATAAATTTATGGGTATGAACTGAGGGATGGCCGATGACTGACGACGGATGGGAGCCGGGGCCTTGTGCTGGAAAATATGATAATTTGGAAATGGAGGGAAAGAATAAATTAAGTACACTTTGATACTTATGATAGCATGTATATCAACAACCTATAACCCGGATAACCCCTTTCTCCGATACCTCCTCATGCCAATAAATTTTCTCATCCCAGGTTTTTTCAGGAGACCGGTCAAATATCACTAGCCAACCTTCATTTTCACCGAGAGTATCCATATATGCTGATAATTGATCAATACCTTCCGAAAGTGTTTTCTCTCCATACCAGAGCTTAATTTCGATGGGATATTTTCGATTATTAAAATGCACACAAAGGTCCATGCGTTTTTTACCGGTGGCATATTCCCGATCAATATTTCCACCACCATTGATCACCCTTTGCAGAAAGGCTTGCAGGATCAGGTGAGGAGCAGCTTCTTTGTATTGATATTTCTCTATCCATACGTCACTATTCTCCCGCCAGAACTGCTGAAAACCTATCAGCAACCCATTCATATCAACATTGCCTGATTTTATCCAGGGATTTGCAACTTTATCCTCAAGGTAAAACTGTGAATCGTAACTAAGGGTGCGGATAATTACCTCACGATAAATTGGATTAGAAGGCAACAGTTTTCCCTTTTCCTTTCTGATAATTCCAAGGTCAATACAATACTGGGTATCATCATCTGAAACGGATACTTCAATTTCTTTACCTAATAAAATTGGTTGTACCACCTTTTTCACCCGTTCTTCTTTTAATCTTTCCAGTAAACTGTCGATATGAGTATCCCTGCGCAACATGATGTTTTCTGCAGCCTGATTGATGTGTTTTAGCGTAATGGGTTGAGAATAATCGTCCTTAAGTATCTCTTCCACACACTCCCGCGCCAATGCATTTACCAGCCAGGGCTGGCCTTGGGTCCAGTAGTAAGCTTTTTTAATGGCAGCCTGCTCAAATTCCTGACCGGTTAGTTCTGTATGCTGATGGTATAAAGAATACACTTCACTTTCGGTAAAATTCCCTATGGTAAGGCTTTTAGTAATAATATTAAATGGACTGGCGGAACCCAGGGTTCGGTTATCTTCCCGAATTTTGGCCTTATAATCACGAATATCTCGCATACCTACCAGGGCAATGGAATGCACAAAAGGTATGTTACCACGATTTACATATCCATCGCGCAACTGGCGCAAAAACGTGATTAATGTACCATTGCTGAGGCAATCCGCTTCGTCAAATAATAGAACAAAAGGTTTACCCAGTTCTTCACTGAATTTGGCCAGGGAGAGGTAAACTGAAGTTGTGAATTCATTATTATCAATACTTTTAGCAAAATTTTCTTTGGCTTCAACCTTTTCAAAATATAGTGCCTTTTTAAGATTATTTATGATTTGGGCTATACCTTCTTTTGGCTCACTAATTCCCTGAACCGCCTCAAGAGAACAATAAAGCGCATAATATTCCCCTTCCTGATTCAACTGGCTAACCAGGCTTTTTAACAAAGTAGTTTTACCTGTCTGACGTGCCGCATGGATCACAAAGTATTGCTTTTTATCAATTAATGATTGTATTTCAGGATTGCGCTGCAATGCCGGTAGCATGTAATGTTCCTGAGGAATACAAGGGCCTGCTATGTTGAAGAATTTTTTCATGTAGTACAAAGATAAGGTAAAACAAGAGGAAAGGTTGTTGATATCAATGTGTGATTTACTTTTCTCACGAATTGACTTGCCAAATTTTGCTATAAGCAGAAAAGCTATTGCACAGAACCAAGTCATTAAAATTCAGGAAGATATTGGATGGCAGTGCAACTAGGTAAGTCTAATCCCTGATCTATGAGACAAGATCAGGTGTATGAATTTTCTTCCTGAAGACAATGTTTCCGTAAGAATCAGATAGGTTTTTGATACTCCAGCACCTGTCCGTCTTTTAACAACTGTAGTTTTATCTGTTCATAATCAATATCCACATATGCATCCGGCTTTACATACCGTACGTTGTATTGTTGATAAGTTACCAGTTCCCGATTTTCCCATAGTTCCGGAACCATCACGTCGGAAGAGTCTAGAAATCAGCATAGGCCTGCAATGCAGTGTTAATTTGAAATATTATATATTACTTAATCTTCCAAATATTCAAACCAATCAACATCAAAATAATTATTTGAACTATTTCCTGAAGAAGTACCATAAACTCCTACATATGAACCTGTAAAATGCCAGGATTCAATAATGTTACCCGAAGACTTACCGATTTTTTGCCAACTGCCATTATTATTCCTGTAATAAAATGAAAAAATACCATCTTTTGCTTCTATCTTACAATTAAAAGTGTATTCATCATAATCAACCACGTTTACTATTTTTTCTTGACCTTTCTCCCTTTCTATTAAAATAATTTTATTTTTTTGCAATAAAAACTTTATGTTGTTATTATTATCATAAAATAAAACAATTCCAGCTTTTTCTTCCAGTTTGGGTTTAAAATGCAATTTTGATCTTACAATAAAATCATGACTAGTAATTCTTTTACCAATAAAAGCAGGTGTTGATATTTCATCAATTGTATTTGGTTTTAAAAATATTCTTATATAATCTTCTTTATCCTTTAAGGAAAAAAATTTGTATTCGGGTGTTCGAATAAAGTTCCATTGTAAATCAAGATTTAAATGGTCAAAGTGATCTACAAAATTATTTGATTGAACATATGAAAATGGCAAATCAGGTTTAATAAATTTCATTTGTACTAAACCAATTCCAGGATTTACAATTGGAAATCTATTTTGTTCCCAGCGAACAGGAACTAAAAAAGTTTCACGTCCCATAACAGTAAATCCGTCTTTTGGTCTTACTGCTAAACAAACCATCCACCAATCTCCATTTTGTGTCTGTACCATATCTGCATGTCCCACATTACGTATATCGATGGAATTTTGTAAATGGCGATGTGTCAAAATCGGATTGTGAGAATAACCTTTATATGGCCCTCCTACTTTATCGCTTTTAAATATTGTAACTGCATGTCCTGGACCAGTACCACCTTCAGCTACTAATAAAAAATAGTGGCCATCTTTCTTGTATATATGAGGTGCTTCAGCAGTGCCAGCAAATTTTAATGCACCATCTGTTAAAACTGTTGTCTCACCAACTAATTTCATTGATTTCAAATCCAGTTCTTGCATAGCAATTTGCCTATGTCCGGGATATTTTTCACCCCCCGGAGCTATCCTATTTGCTGTAAAATAACATCGTCCATCATCATCAAAAAATAAGGAAGGATCAATGCTCCAATCATCAGAATTTGAAATAATTATTGGATCTGACCAGGGTCCTGCAGGATCTTCTGCTGTCATTACAATATTCTTAATATTGCGTGGATTACGCATTACAATTGACGTAACCACATAAAATAGTCCATTATGAAATCTAATAGTTGGAGCATAAATTCCATCTGACGGTGCAAATCCAGATAAATTTAGTTGTTCGGGACGATTTAAAACATGTCCAATCAATTTCCAATTTACTAAATCGGTACTTTGATAAATAGGAATTCCAGGAAAATATTCAAACGTAGAAGTTATTAGAAAATATTGTTCTCCTACTCTACAAATACTTGGATCAGGATGAAAACCTGGCAGTATAGGATTACTATAAAATTGCTGAGCTTTTAATAGAGACGAAACTACTAATATGAATATGGTTACTAAAATATATTTTTTGTACATTATAATTGACTTATTTTTTTGGAACTAACATTAAAGCATCGAAAGCTATTGGACCATTTATTTGATTGCCGTTTAAGGATAATTCAATTTCATTATCCTTTGTTAGCTGAAATTCACCTAAATGTTGCCAATGTGCAGCCCTTCCTTTAAAGTTTATATGGAATTCTTTACTAATACTACCTGTTTCTAAATGTATAGGCACTTTATGTGGAACTATATCTTTGCCAGTTATCTTTGAGTCATTATAGTTGATAGTAAATAAACGCGGACAGAAATAATAAATGTCAAAATTACCTGTTTCCGTTACTTTAAATTTTATTTCTATGCTTCTTTCATTATTTTTTAAATCTTCACTAATATAAAAATTGCTTCCGTAGGCCGAATTCGACCAATTATGATTTTCGAGCTTCCAGTCTCCCACCATTTTAGATGGTTCAGGAGTATCCAGAATTATTTCTGACCGAGAATTATCCAAGTAAGGATTCTTTTCGAAAAGGTCAGCTATTTTTTGATAAGGCACCTCTTGAACAGACATATATTCATCTATTGCTAAAGAAGCTGCTATTCCAGCAGCCTGCCCTAGAAGCATAAAAACTGGCTCCATTCTAATAGAACCGTACGCAATATGAGAAGCTGACAAATCTACTGGCACTAAAAGATTCGTGCATTCTGATCGTTTTGGTGTAATAGCTCTGTAAGAAATTGGATATGGTTGTAATTTCTCGTTAACATTCCCTTCATTTTTAACCATTCCATTGACTATTATCCTTTGACAGTTATGAGAATCCATGCTATAGGCGCCATATGCTATTGGGTCATTTACTACCGAATCTCCAATACAATCATGTTCTGTCATCACATACTCACCTATCATTCTTCTGGCTTCTCTAACGTACAATTGATGAGGAAATCCATGATTATCTGTAAATTCATCTTTGGCATAGCCCCACGATTGCATATTTTGCCGAAGCTTTTCTGGTACTCTGGGATCATGACTTAAAAAATAGAGCAATCCTTGAGTATACTCTTCATGATCTTTCCATATTTGATCTCTTTCTTCATAAGTGCCATCTGGATAGTTATAATTCCCTCCAATGTAATCTGTAGAAAAAGGACCCATATTATTTACATCAGTTTTACCATTCGGCATATCAGAAACTATGACTGCATCATAAATACTATCCCAGGATTTACCATTATGTATAACCCTCAATAGTAATTCATATTTCGTAGAATCATAATTTGATGGTTTATAAAATGGAATCCTATTGTTAGAATCTTTTGTAAGGCAAAGCCGAAAACAGTATGCCTGAATTTTTTTGTCCCCAGTTCCTTTGGGTTCCAGCTTATCTTGCATAATTCCCCAGAGTAATCCGCTTGTTGTATCCCCTTTGACCTTATAGGGATCTATATTATCAGGAAATTGATGGTGTATAGATAAATAAACTCCATTATTCTGCTCTTGATATTGTTCATTTGGTTCCCGGCCAAGGGTATATGACACACCGGAGCGGGCCATCAGATCTCCTTCATATGAACAATCAATAAAGTACTTACCATTTATTACCTTTCTTAAGCTTTTATCGATGCTTTGAACCGTTATTTGTTGAATTTCTGAACCCTTTTTATTAACTTCACTTACTTGATAGTTGTAAATGACTGGTATATCCTCTTCTTTAATGTAGTCATTAAAGACTTTTTCAGCAACTTTTGGCTCGAACCGAAAATTTATATAATTATCATAATAAGACCCTACTCTCTTGTAAAAGTCTTTAGATAAATGAGTGACGACTTTTCTATTCCCAAAATCTGTCATACCTAATCCGCCAGAAGATAAGCCTCCTAAATGATTAGTGGGTTCTACTATGACAACACTTTTTCCTAATCTTTTAGCTGATACCGCAGCAATTACTCCAGCTGATGTGCCACCATAAACAATAATGTCATATTCGTGACTATTCTTATGAGATTCTTTTTGAGGATTACATTGAATCATCAGAAATATAACTATCAAAAACTTTATAAATGTTCTCATTATTGATTTTTCTTAAACTTTAATGTTAATATTTTTAGAAAATTTAAGCTGCCAGGAAAGTCTTTAATATAAAAAGAAAATATAATCTAAAATAGTATGCCCCATTTTAGATTATATTTGGCTCTATATGATTTATTTTGGAATATCCTTATTCGTAAAAACAAGAAGACTTGATGTACTCTAAAATATTTCAATTTCATAATAATATTAGAAAGAATATTTGCTTTTTAACCACCCCCTGTCCGCCTGCGGACTTCCCCCTCCTTAATTAAGGAGGGGGAGTAAGGGGGTGGTGAAATAGCAGAAACATTAGCCTTAAACCAACTAAACAT
>CAZQEZ010000187.1:3859-7441 GCA_964592475.1 uncultured Roseivirgaceae bacterium | reverse complement strand
TAATTATAAAATTCTGGTGTCAAAATCGTTTAATTTATATACTTGATATCCTTTCGATTGAAAAACCTGCATGGATTCAGTCTCTAATGGGTCAATAGCAATTTTTTTAGCATGCAAAACCACTACTGCCTCTGCAATTAAATTCCCGTCGTTATCTGTGAGGCAATAGTCCTGATCTGGATTAAAAGGAATATTCTTCTCATAAATCGATTGGATTATGGCATGATATTGTGGCTCAAAATATTCCAGGGTGTCTTCCAGCTTGTAGATTGGATCAGTGGATTTTTCCTCTTCTTTACCTTTGCCATCCATACCGGAGATGGATTGTTTAAAATATTGGGTTATGTTGAACAGGATCCAGAATTTCCGCCATTCGATTTTATCTATTTCATTAGTATCGTTTAATGCATAAATAGCTCGTAATTCAGGAGCTGTCATATCCAATTTAATAAGGATACGCTGCTTGAATAATTTGAAATTTTCAAATCCCTGAAAGGTAAACCAACCAGTTTTTAACTTTTCGGGTCCATCAATATATTTTTCACGCCACAGCTCTTTTTCCAGTTTACAGGCTTCAGGTAATTTCTCCGGAGGGTAGGAGGGATTGAACATCTCCTTTTGGTAAAAAGATAAATATAGAATCAGATCCTTGCTGAATTTCTGATTGCTTATTGGGTATTTCAGAAACTCTAATAATCTGTTCATACTGTTTTTTGCAAATGAATTATCTTTTTTGGATTTGAATGCTTTCAATAAACTGTTTTTGGTTTTACTGAAACCATTTTCATTTAACTGCCGGGCCAGATCATCTTCCAGGTCCTGATCAAACTGGTCAAGATCGTTCCAGGTTAAAGTCCAGGTCAGGTGATTGCCTGAGTCAATAATTGCCAATCGTTTGATCAAATCTGTAGCGAAACGATTGTTTTCTGCAGAGGCATGATACTGATACCCGTCCAGATAAATGGCCAATCGGGGTACTGATTCTAAGCTTACATCTTCATTATTAATTTTCAGGTAAGTGCAAATGAATAAAAAATCAGAGCGGGTTTGATACTTAATGCCATCTGTTGGACCAAGGTCTATTTGAGGTCTTATTCTGTATAGCACTTCAAGATTATTGAGCTTATAGCCAAAATCATAACAAACGATGCCATCTTCATTATTCGCTGCAAAAATCCATTCATCATTATTTTGCGCTAAATTTTTTAAGCTTCTGATGAATCTTTCTTCAAGTTCCGATTCTTCAATTTGGCCGGTGTTAGTGACATTACCTAAACCACTGGTAAGTTTATCCCAGGCATCAGCTTGCTGTATTATTTGCCTGAATCTCTTTTCAGCCTTTTCTCGGCTTAATTCTTTTTGATAATATTGGTTACCATAGGAATATATACATCGGTAGCATCCATCTTTACCCTGATGCTGACACCGGCACTCCTTAATAGCTTTATAAGTTTCATTTAACAATTTGGTGAACTCCCTGGGATCGAATAACTTTTCCAGATAGCCCGTTCCTCCGGGTACAATGTCATAAAGCACCAGGTACCTGTCAAATTTTTGGGTCTTGTGGTTATATTCTTTGTATTCCGAAATGTCAATATGTTGTGGGTTTCCCCGGTAATACTTTCTTAATCCAAGTTCTATGCCAGCTTTAAACATTTTGATTTCTGCAGCACTTTCAAATTCCTGCACCGGTAAAAGGATTTTTAATGCTTCGGTTTGAATAGTTCTGAAAAGAAAAATTTCTTCAAAAACCTCGTCTGATTTTCCATGATATTCCGCATCATTTTTCCTACAGAAACCATAATGCAGTTTGTAATCTTTCTGATTAATGGCTGATGAGGATTTGCCACAAAACCGGCAGGTTATAAATCCATGAGCTGGCACTTCATTTTCATTGATAGTTATTTTTCTGGCGTCAATTACATCATTTCTGCCTAAATTGAGATCAAATATTTTAACTTGCTTCACATATTCAATTCCGAATGGAATTTTTTTCATCGCCCAGGCGCCATGGACACTCTCGGGGTCAAAATGAAAGTGACGTGAAATGATGTAATGAAAACTATCCCGGTCATCTCTGGTATCTGAAAGACTGGCATCTACCTGATTGTTGAATGATTTTACTGTATTCAGTCTAGCCAATTTTTTTATATTTGTTGTCGCCCCCCAGGAATCATGACCGCATTTTGGACAGCTTGAAGCCGATAAGACTGGTGTTTTCAATGCCAGATGATCGCAATTGGAACAGAACCGGTAATCATTGAAGGTTTGATGATCAGACCAGTCAAAGGTGTTAATACCGGTTACTTTCAGACGATATCCCTGCGAATAAAAATAGTTGTCAGGAGCAAATTCTCTTATCGCTTGCCTGGATGATCTGGTTATTTCAAAGTCTTTATTTAATGGAGGCTTTGTACTGCCAACCGCTTTGTTTCCCAATACCTTGGCATTGAGAGTAACACCAGTTTCGGGAAATGCATAATTTGGCAATACACCTACATTGGTCATATGTTCAAGCACACTTCTTTTTTCAATGCTTTTGAAAATACCCCATAAGCTTTTTTGTTCATTCTTTAAGCTTTTGGTTTCAGGATCTTCTTCGCCTAACTTATGCTCTTTAATATAATCGTCGATATCTTTTCTTTTTTGATGCAGATGAAGAATTTCAATCTTTACCTTTTTGAAAACGGATTTCACCATTTGGTAGAATTGATCATTTACCAGGTTGTTTTTCAATTCCCGCAGCACCTCCGGTTTCACCTCACCCTCATATATCTTAGTAAACTGATCGAGTAATTTTTCTTCATTTAGTTTTATAAAGGTTATGATTCTGTTAATAAAAAATTGAGGATCATCAAGATCTGCATTGGAAAGCTTTAATGTTTTGATGAATTGAGGAATGGCATTCGCTTGAGCATCCTGCAGTACCCAGGAATCCAGGGTAAAAGCAAAAAAATGACGTTTAAGTATTTCTTTAGCATCCAGATAACAGCCAGGGGTATTGATTTCGCCTCCCATCATATCCCGGGGTTCACCATAGTAAAACAAATCATGAGCCTGGCTTTGGGCAAAGTTTAAAATTAAAGCAGACCCGGAATCCCGTCCGGCCCTACCAATTCTTTGCAGAAAATTGGACGGCAAAGGAGGAACAGAATTATTGATAGCAGTATTTAAAGTGCCAATATTAATTCCCATTTCCAAAGTAGAGGTAGCTACCAGCGCATTTAAAGAATTAAACTTTGTTCTGTTCTTGAAGTCTGCTTCTTTTTTTTCTCTGTCTTTCCTGTCCAGTAATCCGGTATGATCAGCGGCGTAAATGCGGGGAGACCGTTTTCGATCATAAACCAGCTGATAATAGTTTAAGTGGTTTTGCTGCTTCCTTTCCTGGTATTTGCCGGTGCATCTATAGGTTAAGCATAATCCGCCGGCTACTTGATGATCACGGGAAGCTACAGAAAGTACATGGCCACATTTTTTACATTCGTATTGAGTTGCTTGCTGGTCTACCTGGATAAATTCCGGTACAATTGAATAATTGGGGATATCTTTAGTATGAGCTTCATTAACTACTTTTTGCTCCTC
>CAZQEZ010000187.1:0-3759 GCA_964592475.1 uncultured Roseivirgaceae bacterium | reverse complement strand
CCAATGATATTAATGGTATTTTTAGAGTTACACTCCGGACACACGTGATCATTCTTTCCTTTTTGGTCCAGCTTTTTAACCCCTATGATGTTGATAGTATTTTTACTTGGGCTGTTATAAAATTCAAGCGTCTTTATGCTTACATGTTTGTTTATTCGTTCTGAAGGTTCATACTCTTCTATCGGCGCATTGTCCTCCGAATTGTAATTGATAAAATAAATGTGTTTGTGATTATCAAAGAATTTTTGATAAACGTCCTGGTTGTCGTCTTCCAACCGGTTTTTATTGTCATGCTTCACACCAATCCAGCCACTGGCTCCACAATCACGGCAAAAGTAAGGTGGCAGTGCTTTAACTTCTTCCTTTTCGCTGTTAATTTGGTCCTTCCAGGTAAATTTTGGTTCTGCATTTAACTCCCTCAATAACCCGCTCAATTCACGTAGCCATAAATGTACTTGCACATATATGAGTGGAAAATGGCGTTTCGGATTTATTTTGGCTTCCGCAATTAAGGCAATCAATGATTGAATCACAGCCTCTTTTTGATTGAACTGCCCTTGTTCATCCCATTCGCTTAACTTATTAAAATCTTCATTGATCAGACTCAGTTGTCGGGATACCTCGTCAATAGTATGGTATTTTCTATCCTCAAAAAGGGAAAGCAGATCATAAATGACTTGCTTGTTTTTTATAATTTCTCCCAGGCTGATGGGATCAATCTCTTCGTCGATACCCCATAGCTTGTACTGCCGTTTCAGATAAGCTTCGTAATTATCATTGGCTTTCAATACACTGTTGCGTAAGCTACTGGTGCCAATCCATAAGTCGTCCAGTTCAGCTCTGTCTTTTTCATTGACAAACTCATAAAGTGACACCCGGTTTTCACTGATGATACATTCAGGAGTAATTTTTTCTCCGAAGACAGTAGAAGCGTATTCAGCCAATAGCTGAAATGATTCTTCACCGGTGCCAATGGTAGCGGATGTGCCGATAGGACATAATTGATTGGGAGGAATTTTCAGTTTTAATTTTAATCTTCGGATCAGATTGGCTACATCTGTTCCCTGGGCACCATCATAGGTATGCAGCTCATCCAGGATTATAAATTTCAACAAACTTTCATCCTGAAAATTATAATTCCACAGGTTGTGAAAATTATTACGCATCAGCCCGTAATCCAGCATTTTAAAGTTGGTCAGTAAAATGTCCGGTGGTGAATCTACTATAGTATCCCGTTGCTCGATGATATTTTCTTTTCCCATCGTCTTGGGGTACTTTTTGGCATTCTGCCCTTCACCAATGAATAAGCCGGCTGTTATTATCCCTTTCAGCCGCTCATCTTCAAAAATTGCTTCGGCCAGTCTTTTGGCCTGATCGGTAGCCAGGGCATTCATGGGATAAAGGACGATCACTTTGATGCCTGGGCGATGCCTGTTTTTATAACAGTAGTCCAGGATGGGAAATAAAAAGGATTCGGTTTTTCCGGAACTGGTACCGGTGGTAATGATTGTAGGTTCGGGCAGGTGATCCTCCTGTGTATGTAAGCGGTGAAAGGCTTTTACCTGGTGATCGTAGGGATCCCAGGCAGGTTTGATCTCCAGGGGTATCGAATCTTTCTCCTCCTGGTTGGCTTTTACAAATGGCAATTTCAAACTGAGGTATGGGCCTTTAAAAATGCCTTCCCGGGGATGATTGAGAAAATGATAGAATGCCTGGTGGGTAGCTTTGTCTTTAAAGCTGAAGGTGGCTTTCAAATAAGCCAGGATGGACTCTTTAACTTCATATGCCTGTTGCAGTGCTAACATATTATACTATTACTGATGTTTTCTGGTTAAATATTTTTTCAAAATGAACCCATGCCTGCCTGTAATCCTCCACCCGGTCACATTTGTCGAAGGGGGCATAGTAAGTCACTTCTTTGCCATGGTACAATTCTGATTTGGTAATGGTATAATTGATTTGACCAGGTGTCTCACAGCGAAGGTTAGGGAATTTTTTACAATCGATCACCTGTTCTTCCTGTAAATCTTTGATATGCTCCCACTCCTTGCGATCCATGCCTACACCGGTAAGACCTTTGGAGCAAGTAAAGACTATATTGCCTTTTTGGTCGTACCAGGTATCATCTTCGTTTTGCTGCAATACGGGAAACTGTACATTGTAAATCAGGATAAGTTCTTCCAGGGACAATCCTAAAGCCATAGCCACAATTACATCTATTTCCAGTAAAGCTTGTCGGCGCTCAAAATAATTTCTTAGGGGTGAACTCCATTGCCATTCAGCTGTTAAAGTGCCAAAATCTTTAAGCCTTGAATCAACCTTAGACCAGCTGTCAGCTGAAAATTCATCATTCCAGTTAGATTGCCACAAAGTGTTGTAATATTTGGTGAGGCAATTTAACATTAATGTTCTAATGGACAATTTTTTGAAATATTTGTCCGCTAAACCTATAGGGAAATTTTGAATGACGTTATCGCCTAAATTTCCTTTGCCTATAGTTTTAATAAAAAAATCTAAAACAATTGAAGAACATATTCCACATATTTCTATTGTCTCTTTATCATTTTGAACAATGATTGATATAACGCCGTGAATATGGGCAACTTTAGGAGGTAATATGGCTGGCTGCAGTGTTCTTTCACCTGCAATGCTTAGCATTTTACTAAAGGCTATTTTGTAATTATCAATCCATCGATCATATATAGGAAGATTATTTATTGGATCACGTCCTATAATATTAATGCCTTTTATTCTGCTAATGTATTCCTCTAAAGGTTCAGCAGGCCGATAATTGGTTCTTGGAACATAGCTTTCTGTTATAGATTCCAAATCAATAGGGTCATAATGTGAGTTTTGAGTACTTTCTTTCCTGGGGGATTTATATAAAGGGTTTCCCACAAAAAAGTGGGGGCCACTGTATATCAACTCATAATTCTCATATGTAGGGATTTTAGTATTTTTAATAATGATTCCCTTATCTTGAGCATTTGTTTCATGCAATCCCTCTGAAACTTTGAACTTCGTATCGCCAACATGATTGGAATGTAAACTCAATTTTTCTAAAACTGCAATTATTTGTTGGGAATGAATGGAGACCAATTTTGTATTTTCCCATTCATCGGAATCTTCAAATGTTTTCGCCAATATTCGCAGTTCATTTTCAGTAAAATGCACTAATCTATCCGGATGAGGTTTGATGTTCCATTTCATCTGACCTGATTCGGGATCTTTGATTTTTATACCTCCACATATTTCATTATTCGAAGAAATAAAACATCCATCAATTGTGGAAGGATGAAATAAGTTGTTAATAGAATGGAAATTCACTTCCATCTTTTTACCAGCATATACATTAATGCTGTAAATCATTTGATCATGTATTTCAGAAAAGAGGAATAAGCCATTTTTATGTTCAAAATGATATTTTAATCTTTTAAGAACTTCATTTCTTAATATATGTCCATTTGGATCATCGTATATTCCTTCTGGATGAATAAGACCTGAAAAACCTGCCTTTGATAAAATGTTAAATACATTTTCAATTAAGCATTTGTAAAAATTTGTTTGTTGTCCTTTCAAAAGGGGATAATTCTGTTCTGAATTTAAAAAGGTTGCCGCAGCCTCTGCTTCAACATTTTCATCAATAAGAACATTCGACAAATACTCGTCATCGAATAATTCTTTCACTTTATTTCTAACGATGGTAGCAGATTCCCTCCTGATCACCACTTCCGGGTATTTTTCGGCTACCACACCCTT
>CAZQEZ010000186.1:0-7554 GCA_964592475.1 uncultured Roseivirgaceae bacterium | reverse complement strand
TAATTAACCCGATATTCATAGATAGATAGTTATGACAGTTTTACTAACCCGAAAAAACCCATTAATTATTTCAAATTCAACAATTAATTCACTGGAGGGTCAGCCACTACTTTCATTTTATTTTTCAGAGGTGGTTCATAAATTCTAATTTTAGCTATAGGCACAGTTTCATTCTTACTAATCTTCAAAATTAAGGTGTGAGATTTATTAGCAATATTTTGGACAACAGTGGTCGCTCTTTCAATTGATTGGTCAATATTCTCGGGAGATTGATATTGATCTACAAAAAGTGGTTTTGTTTGCCAATGAATTTTGAAGCCTTTGGTTACAGGTACGCCTTTATGTTTATAATCCCTTTCCAGGTTCATCCAGGCTTTTGGTTCTATTACTACCCGGCCCGAATTAGAAATAAATTGCTCCAGACTTGATCCTGTTCCATCAAAGCCGGTTTTGCTTCCTTCTATTTGAAAGGTAAAATCTGTATTGGCTTCATTTACTTTCTTTATGGTAAGTGTCCACTTTTCCAGTAAGGGTAAAGTTTGAGCATCCACTCTTAGCACCGCGGGCCAGGCTACTCCAGGGCAACCACTGCTGCGGCCATGATAGTAGCTATTGATCATTTGAGAAGGTTTTTTACCATCGACAAATACTTCTAACGCAGCATTATTTTCCTGATCAGCTGCAATTAAATCCACCCGGTTGCCGGAAAATTCTAAAATTAGTTTCCCTTTCTCAAATTTTACATCCTTCCCCACTTCATAGTCTCGCACAATGTTTTGGTATTTTTCTAAAGGTTGCTGCTCGGGCAAATAAACAAGTTCCCGCGCCACTAAGGTGCTCATCAGGTAGCAGCCATGATCATTGGGGTGTACCCCATCTTTAAGCAGATCCTGCGAAGTCAAATTATTGGTTACCAGGTATTCTTTCCAGGGGGCTGTGATATCAATCAACTGGGCATCATATTCCTCTGCTACCAAAGGCACAAATGTGTTTCGTTTAAATTCTTTCCAATCGCCCGGGCTGTAAAATTCTTTACCATCGTATTCCTTGCTGCCCAAATGATCGGAAACTATGGCAATTTCTGCTGTAGTACGGGAGCGGGTATTGTGAATTATTTCCTGATATTCTTTATGACTGCCATAAACATGAAAAATGAGTAAGTCAGGATAGAAAGGATACAGGTCAGCTTCCGCACTTTGCACCAGGTATTGCGAGGAAAAGCCACCAATGGCACGATTTTCATAAATCATATTGGCATGTGGAAACCTCTTTTTTAAATCAAATACAACTTCATCGGTCCATTTTTTATTGGCTACAATGCTTTGCCCGTAAAAAAGAACACGCACCGTATTTCGCTTTTGCGGAGTACTGCTGGCCAGCAGATGCATAGTACGCTGGATGTGTTTACCCCAGCTTTCTGTTTGTTGTGAGGTTGCTGGTTCAGGATATTCATTTTCCCATTTAATTTCTTTAACTTCTCGACCTTGTTGAGCAACCCCGAAATAGTTAAATGATAAAAGGCAAAACAGACAAACGAATATTTTTATTTTTTTCATAATGATTGAGAATTATTAGACGATACTGTAACATTTACTAAATTTATAAATTCACTAATAATATTTAAATATGCTATCAATCAATGCTCCCCGGCTGGGTGAGCAAATGGGTGCGGTAGAATAAATTGGGTTAGTTACATTCCCTCGTAAGCCATTTGGTCCAGGTTGGGTGTTTTTATAGTGGGATTACCAAATACGCCTAAATCTCCATAGCCCAAATCATCAGCAAATAAAATAACAATGTTGGGTTGCTTCTTTATTTCTACTTGTTGCTTAGTATCACCTGATTCTTTACCTTTTTCACAAGAAAAAAATGCAATTGATAATATTAAAATTTGGGATAGATATTTAATTTTCATAATTGATAGGTTTGTAGAGTGCAAAAAAAATATATAAGGGAAAGCACACCAAAGTGCTTTCCGGGAATTATTTTAAATACTGTTTATGCAACAGTTGTCTTGGTTGTATCCGCTTTTTGTTTAGATGGATTCCTATTTTTTAAATAAAAATAAAGAATGGTAAATGCAAAAATCAGAATGACCGGTAAGACTGACATGTTTCTCAGCGTAATTTGCGGTCCGGCTGTTTCAATGGATTTACCCATAATAGGTAATACCATGGATGTGGCAACAAACCCGGCACCACCCAGGATAGACATACCAAGGGCGCCACTTTTTGGTACATATTCTGAGGCAACTCCAATCATGGTAGGCCAGAAATAACATACGCCTACAGCAAATACAGCCGCGGATAATAAAGTAAATACCGGACCGGTGGCAATGCTCAGTAACATTAAACCGAAAAATGAAATAATTGCTGAGCCAAGTAAAACGCCAATTGGGTTAAGGCGATGAACCAATCCACCGGCAAAATATCGACCCACTGCCATAATACCGGTTACTACTGCCAATATGATCATGGGATGGATGCCATTTTTAGCAAGTAGCGCGTTGATCCATTGCGTGGTTCCCAATTCAGTGGAAGCAGTGAGCAGCATGCAAAAGAAAATTACCGGGAACAACAAAGTAATTTTATTGATCAATCGACCCTCCATAATTATCAGCGCGGCAATAAGACCAATAATTACAATTGGGGTAGTGGCATTGCCGGTAACCGCTTCTGAAATCGACGGCATAGTAGCTACCATAATCATAAATATAACTGCTAATGTAATGGTAATAGGTGCGCCTACATTGCGCATCATTTCTTTGTAGGTAACCCCGGTAGTTACTCTCTCTGTTTCGGGTATTTTTTGACCGAGAAACAGGAAACCATATATGGCCAATGGTATAAATAATAAACCTACTAATACTTCCCAAGGCAGATTGAGCTTATCCATTACCAAAGCAGCCAATAAGCTACCGATTACTATACCTCCGGGAAACCAAACGTGAAAACGGTTGAGCATTTTGGTTTTTTTATCCGGAAAAATAGTGGCTACTAATGGATTACATGCAGCTTCTACACTGCCATTGCCCAGACCGATGAATACATTGGCAATAAATAATGTAACATAATCCTTGGCCATTATTAAAAGAATAATTCCGATCAGGTGCAAGCCGAAAGCTAGCCAAACAATTGTTCTGGTTTTTACCAGGTCAATGAAATATCCACCTACAAACATGGCCACTGCAAATCCCCAAAATGCCGGGGCAAAAGCTCTACCTACTTGTTCGGATGTAAGGCCGTATTCATCAGTAAAAACGCCTTCAATTTTTGCCCTGATGGCAAATGTGATTGCTGTAACCAGCAAAGCCAGGCAGCTAGCTATAAAAAGTCTCTTTTTGTTAAAGTCATTCATAATTAAAATTCGGGTTATTTGGTGATAAATAATTTTAAAAATCGGATGATAAAAATAAGCATTATTTTACAATGCTTGCAAATAAGAGATTAATTTAATTGCGATTAAATACAATAATATTACATAAATCAAGAAGTCATTTATTAGTAAATAATCTTAATATACGCCAATTAAAAGCTTATTTTACTCTCCAAATCTATTTAATAAATTATTTTTAATCAAAAAATAATCATTGGAAATAGTTTTTTATTACATATTTATTTAATATTAAAGTTTCATTGGCAAAATATTTATAATTATGGAGGTATCATTAAATTCTCAAACGGCTACATTAGAAAGGCCAGTCGCTAAAAAAACGACAACCAATTTAGGTATTCCAATCTACATATATGCTACAGCACTTGCTTCATTAAGTATCATTGTAGGCCTAATTTGGGATATTTCCTGGCACACCAGTATTGGCCGCGATGGATTATTGTCTCCGCCGCATTTAGCCATTTATTTTGGGGCGGTAGTGTCAGGGTTTTTCTCCGGCTACCAAGTGCTGAAAATCAGCTTTTGGGGAAGCACATTCGAGAAACAAAAATCGGTAAAATTTTGGGGTATTTTTTACGGCTCATTGGGCGCCTTATTTTGTATTTGGGGCTGTTTTGCTATGCTTACTTCTGCCCCTTTCGATGACTGGTGGCACAATACTTATGGTTTGGATGTAACCATATTATCTCCTCCACATACTTTGTTAGCTTTAGGTATGATCATGGTGCAATTTGGGGCTATGATAAGCGTATTAGCTTTACAAAATCAACCGGCACCTGCTTATCTTTCGGAAAAACAAAAGCTACAACGTAAAAGAATTCTGCAGAGCATATTCATTATTACAGCCGGTTTTTTCCTGGTAATGCTTTTTAGCATTACTTCTCAATATCAAAACAGGCATGACATGCACGGATCAACTTTTTATGTAGTAGGCGCTTTACTTTATCCCCTATTTCTTACTACCGTGGCCCGTGCTTCTAAATTAAAGTGGGCTGCCACTTATACAGCCGCGGTATATATGATGGTACTCATGCTCTTGGTTTGGATATTACCACTTTTTCCGGCGGAACCATTGCTGGGGCCTATTAGAAATTTCATTACTCATTATCAAGCATTTGAATTTCCTTTGTTACTAATAATCCCTGCCATTGCCATTGATTTTATCATGCAACGCAAAGGTCATATCAATAACTGGTTGCTGGCTTTGGTTATCGGGCCTTTATTTGTATTGCTGCATCTGGCAGTTCAGTGGCCCATGGGCGACTTTTTGATGACACCGCTGGCAAGAACCTGGTTTTTTGGACAAGACAGCTGGTATTTTGGAGCCAACCCTGATTGGGAATATCGCTATGCCTTTCCAGACTGGAATGTAAGCGGAGGTTTAGATTTATTAAAAGGTATTGGTATTGCTATAGTTATTGCCATACTTTCCACCAGGCTTGGTTTGCGGTGGGGTAGCTGGATGAAAAATGTAATGAGATAAAAATATGAAAACTTTAATAAAGGCATTATTTATCAGTTTTTTTGTTTTATTAATTAGTCCGGCTAATTCACATGTGGGTAGTCCCGGAGTGATATTTGAAGGAGAAGCAGGAGATTACCAAATTATTGTAAATGTAAACCCGCCAGATGTAATACCCGGTACGGCCGATGTTCAGGTTTACAGCACATCGGAAGGAATAGAGCAAATCTTTATCCGACCCATTTACTGGTATACCGGTGATGAAGGTTCACCCCGTGCAGATCAGGCGTTTCCAGTAGAAAATGCTTCAGGACAATACCAGGGACAGGTATGGCTGATGGAAAATGGCGCGGCCAGTATTGAGGTAAAAGTAATAGGGACAAATGGTGAAGGTACAGCCTTAGTACCTGTAATGGCGGTTTCTACCGCCCAAAAAGAGATGGATGCATCTTTGGGGTGGATGCTTGGGGGATTAGGTATTTTTCTGGTAATTCTGATGATCACAATTATAGGTAACAGCGTAAGTGATGCCACTCAACCACCAGGCGAAATAAGGTCGAACCAAAGGCGTAAAAAATTAATTGGTATGGCTGTATCCGCGGTAGTTTTAGCCTTGATTTTATATGGAGGTATGTCTTGGTGGAATAGTTGGGCCGAGAGTTACCGTCGATATATGTTTAAGCCATTTCAAGCCAGCTCAAGTGCAGAGCAAACAAAATATGGCAAGAAGATGACTTTTCAAATTGATTCTTCGTACCTTGAGTACAGATCCAGAACTTTATCATTCAATTATATGATCCCGGATCATGGTAAGCTGATGCATATGTTTTTGATCAGAGAGGGTAGCCTGGATGCTTTTGCCCATTTGCATCCGGTACGAAAAGATTCCTTAACTTTTGAAGTGAATCTACCCCACTTACCTACTGGGCAATATTTTGTGTTTGCGGATATTGTACGCGGACATGGATGGCATGAAACCATAGCAGATACTTTAATTATTTCCGAGCCGGGTATTAATGTTCAACTCGCTTCTATGCAAGATGAAAACAGTTGGCAGCCAAGCGATCCCGATGATACTTACATTATTAGTAATCCTGTGTTACCCGAGCAGGTATTGCTGGCGTCTAGTAATATTGTCACCTGTGGTAAGCCGGGAATAAAAACACCTTTACCCGATGGCTCTACTGCAATCTGGGAGCATGATGGAGAAAAATTACAAGCCAATCGACTATATCCCATGACCTTCAGTATTTTTAACCCTAACGGAGAACCAGCAGAATTGGAGCCTTACATGGGTATGATGGGACACGCGGTAGTAATGAAGCACGATGGCAGCGTTTACATTCATTTACACCCGGTAGGCAATTATTCATCTGCTACACAAGATTTGATAAAGAGAAGATTAAAAGACGGCAATCCTACTTTTGCCGGATTTTCTCCGGCAGATCAGTTTAGAGACAGCGTAGATCAAGTAATAAGCAGGATAAAAGCAATGAGCGAAGAAGAAAGAAGTAATTACTTAATGGAGATGATGGGACATGAAGTAAGTTATGAAGGAGTAGGCGAGCATGAAGGCCATTCGGTGGTAGTATTTCCGTATTCTTTTCCTGAGCCGGGCAATTACCGCATTTGGATACAAATGAAACGGAATGGAAAAGTATTGAATACAGCATTTGATGCCGTGGTTACTGAATAAAAAAATTTAGAGTGGCATAAAAAACCACTCTATTCACCACTCTTTACTCTAAGACTAAAGAGAAGTTTGATTACTAAAATCAATGAATAGCTTCAGCTAATTCTTTTTTATTCATGTTGCTGCGGCCGGGTATGCTTTTCTCCTGTGCTTCTTGGTATAATTCCTCTTTTGATTTCCTCATCAACCTTTTAAAATCTTCGGCTTCTCCTTTGTCCGGATCAAGATCTTTATCTAATTGATAATCATTATTTAAATCCATGCGAACAAGGGCAGCTGAAAGACGGGCTAAGTCTTTTTGAGTAACGAAACTTTCTAGGGCCTCAGCACTAGATTTGATACCAAATTTTTTAGCCGCTTTCTTGGTTTTTTTGTCTATGAAAGGGTAAAGTTCAGGCCACATTTGCTGTGCTTCACGATAAAAGATATCCACTGCAACATCTCCCATCCCTTTAAAGTCTTTTAACTTTTCCCTGATTTCTTTCGGATCTTTATTGGCTTCCTCTCTAAGTTTTCGCAAATCACCATTGTATTTTTTATCCATTTTTTCTGATATTTCACCCAAAAAAGTGCTAGTGCGTTCCTGATATCTTGTATAATTAGCACTGTTGAGAATTTTAACACGCTCACTCCAGGTAGTATTTTTCATTTTTTCAGCGGAAGTCAACCCCTCCTTGAATAAAGCTTTGGCTGCTTCTACAGATATACTACTGCTAATTCGTGCACTGAAAAGATTAGCTGTTACAAATAACTGAAATAATGAAGAGGGTGAATTTTCTAATTTAATACCAATTTCCTCAGCAAAGGTTTCTCCGTATTTTTCCAGTAAATGATTTACTTTATTTTGATTACTCATAATTTCAAGTTTAAAGTTCAAAAAATGTTCTTTATATTAATTTAACACTCAAAAAAACAGACTGTTAACTTCAGTATTTGCATATTTGTTAAAGTACCATTATCTTGTTTATTTAAAGCTATAAATTGGCGGCAGCTGGAAAAAAAACAG
>CAZQEZ010000185.1:0-7580 GCA_964592475.1 uncultured Roseivirgaceae bacterium | reverse complement strand
ATGGTGTACCATGTAGCAACAAGTCAAACCAGTCCATAGGTTGCATTCCGTTGGCGCCACCCAATACCCAGCGGAGTTTTCCCAGTATGTGAGGTTCCGGAAAAAAGGGTGCTAGCCCCAGCGATAGGCTTATTAAAATTAATGGTCCGAATAGTTTGCCTTCATTTTTCATCTTTTCAGTTTAGGTTTTAAAGGATAAATAATTTGTTGTGTAAAACTTTTGGGAAATTTCTCGTCATCCGGAAAGCCAAGTTCAATATCTCTACCCGTTGCAGGAGTATAGGCGGTAGCAAATAGATAATCCCAAATGCTTAGGCTTATTCCATAATTTACTCCATGGCGATGTTGTGCAGGCAACTTTCTGGCATGATGCCAAATGTGCATCCGCGGACTATTAAAGATATATTTCAACGGGCCATAATTCCAATTAAGATTGGCATGGTTGAGGTGGCCTATGGCGAGCGCAAAAATATGTACAGCAAAAAAATCGAGCAGACTGAAACCAATCATTGCCAGGGGAAGGTATTGGATGGATTTGTACACGATGGTTTCCATCCAATGATAGCGTAGATGTGCAGCAAATCCCATCTCCTTAACGCTATGATGCAATTTATGAAATTCCCACAACCAAGGCACTCTATGTAGTAACCTGTGCGTGTTCCATTGTATAAAATCGGCAATTATAAATAAAAATAACAACTGTAGCCAGGGAGGCCAGCTATCAATCTCGATTGCTACTATGTTAGTCATTCCAAATAAAGCCAGGAAGTCGTTGAAAAATTCAACTGCCACGTTACTGATGGCGTTGTAGGCAATCAAAGAAAAAAGGAAGAAATTGAAAAACATGTAAAACCCATCCAGCCAGAAATCTTTGCGAAAAGCTTTTTGTGTTTTTCGCCAGGGAAGAATAATTTCTAGTGCCCAGACAAACAATGAAATCGCGACCAGCCAATAAAAATAGCTGTTCCAGGCCGGGGAGGTAATTTCTTGCCATAGATAACTGGCATAGCCCGTAAAGCTGTCAGATATTATTTTGATGTACTTTTCTAAATACAAAAATAAAAACATATGATAATATATTCATTTTAATGCTAAAATAAAAGCCCTTTTTAAAGGGCACAATGACTTCAGGAGGCTTTGGCTACCGGCTCGCTTTTGGGTTTACTTTCGGTTTTGATACCGCCTTCATCAGACTTTTTAACGGAGCGTCCTAAATTATCAAAACCTAAAAGAGCAGGAGCTACTACTTTTCTTGTCATCAGTCTGCCATCAGGCAATGTAATTTGCTTGAGCAAATTTTGTGATGGATTTTTTACCTCACTCATTGCATGAAAAATAGCTACTTCTTCTTGAGTATCTGGGTGGACATATATATAAGTTGGCATTTTTTTGAAATATTAATTTACAAGAACTTATTAATTCACAAAAACAGAAACGCAAAATTAGAATTAAAAGTTATATGATCCCAGTAAAATTTATTTCATTTCCAAAGCTTTTTTATTTATCTTGTAATACTTTGATGCTGAAACCTCTTTTATAAACAGTAATTTATCTTTTTTGGCACTAGCAGCCCATCCTCGTGGAGTTATTACTATTTTTCCTTTCAATATTGCTTTAAAGGCTGCGCTTACCCTCCGATACTTAAATATAAAACCTGCTTTCATTAACTTATCAGGTACTACAAACCTGCTTTTAAGCACAAGTTCACTTTCGGTGCCTAACAGCCAGGCACCTATCTTTATCAACCATTTAGGTTGAGGAATTCCCAGGGGCATGCCTAATGCAATGCGTAAATTTTTCATAAAGGCATAATTCTCGATGGGGTAGGGCGCGGAAACATTAACCACACCTGTAATGCTAGGTTGAGTAATGATAAATGCCAGAGCCCGAGCAAAATCTTCTTCATGTAACCAGCTTATCATTTGCCTACCTGTACCGCTTTTGCCACCCATGCCTAGCAAGCTAAGCCATTTTAGTTTTCCAAAAGCTGCACTTTTTTCACCAATTACTATTGCAGTTCGAATAGCTATTTGTCTTACATTGGTCAAGCTGTTTTTAAAAAACTCGTTTTCCCAAGCTTTACATACATTCATGGAAAAATCATCACCAATTTTTCCCGTTTTCTCATCCATTGGTTGATTGATAGAATGCTGGTATATAGTAGCAGAAGAAGCATTTATCCAGACTGAAGGTGGTTTATTGCAATGTTGCAAAGCTTCTCCTAATATTCTGGTAGATTGTAAGCGCGAGTCTAATATTTGCTGTTTATTATTTGGCGAGTATCTACAATCAACCGATTTTCCAGCCAGGTTGATGAGTACATCCGCCTTATCCAATGCTTTTTGCCACTTGCCCAGAGATTTACCATCCCAATAGATGTGATTGTTTTTTTCTGGTTTCCTGGTCAATATTACTATTTCTTCTTCAGTAAAATATTTTTCCAATACTTTGCCCAAATATCCTTTTCCACCTGCTATTACAATTTTCATGACGTATATTTTTTTGTTAGTAATAGTGAGAGAGTCACCTGCATATGACCCTCTCACATTTTAGTCTTCCAGTACTATTTATCAAGTAGCTTTTTTGGCTTTCTTGCTCATTTTAAAAAGCACGAATAAGTTAAAGAAGTGCATTAGAACTTTCAGAAATAATTGAAAGTTAAAAGTAAATTTTTTTATTTTTTGCTCAGTATTTTTAATAACCAGTTAGGAGTAGCGTTTATAAATAAATCTAGTAACGATTCAGTTTGATCAGTAAAATCCTTCAATTGTCTTACTGTTTTTCTAAACTCTTTAGCCTCGTCGCTTTCTCCTTTAGCATTATTTACCTGTGTTAAAATCTTTTGGATAGGTTCGAGTTCTCTTTTCTTTCGCTCTTTTGCTATTTGTTTAGCCAGTGCCCAGATGTCTTTGTTGGCTATGAAATATTCCCGTCTTTCTCCTTGAATTAAGTGCTTTTCTAGTATTCCCCAATCTATTAAAGTTCTAATGTTCATATTAGCATTACCCCGTGAAATCTGCAGTTCAGTCATAATATCTTCTGTACTCAAAGGCTTAGTAGCAATCAGCAAAAGCGCATGTATTTGAGCCATGGTACGATTTACTCCCCAGCTAGACCCTAAGCCTCCCCAGGCAAGTATAAATTTTTGCTTTGCTTCCGTATATTCCATTTCAATTGTTTCAGTAGTTACTGAAAGTAACGATAGTTATTAAATAAGGTTGTCTATTTTATTAAGAGTGGATTATTTTTTATGGATCAAATGAATACACCTAACTACTGCTTTGCTTATCAATACCAAGCAATACACGTCTGATTTCATTAGTATCATGCATCAATTTTCTACTTTGTTCTTCATCCTTATTGGCTATAATTTCGCGGAAGTACTTGAGTTTATCAATATAATCATCTAAGGCATTCAGAACATTTTCCTTGTTTTGGCTAAAAATTGGTGCCCACATACTGGGAGAGCTTTTGGCTAAACGTACCGTACTGGAAAAACCCGATCCTGCCATAACAAAAATACTTTTCTCATCTTTTTCTTTGTCCAAAACGGTTGCTCCAAGAGCAAAAGAGGTTATATGGCTTAAATGCGAAACGTAAGCTATATGCCGATCGTGTTCCGTGGCATCCATATAGTTTATGCGCATTTCCAAATCTTTAAATACGTTTTCTACCAGTTTTACTGCATTGGAATCACTTTCTTCTTTGTTGCATAAAATCATCATTTTATTGCGCATCAATGTGGCAAATGCTGCGGTAGGTCCTGAATTTTCAGTACCCGCGATTGGGTGAGTGGCTACATATCGATTTCTGCGGGCATGTCTGCGGGCTGCATTTACTATTCTTTCCTTGGTAGAGCCAAGGTCAATTAACACGCCATTTTCTTGCAGTAAATCCAAAGCCTGGCCAATTTGATTTTCCATAGCACTTACCGGGGTAGCCAGTACAGCCAAATCTGCCTGGGCAATACCTTCTTCAAATGTAGTTACCTCATCTATTATACCCAAAGATTTAGCAGTAATGGCATGATCAGGGTCCAGATCTACCCCTGAAACTATTAAATTACTTCTTTTAGATTTAAGACCTAAAGAAAAAGAGCCCCCAATCAATCCCAGCCCAACTATACATATTTTCATGATGCTACTTCTTCTATTTTAAAATTTTCTATTCTCGCCAATGCTTCATCTACTTCCTTTTCTGTATTGCAAAGCGACATTCTAATAAATCGCTCTCCTTTTTTACCAAAAATAAATCCTGGTGAAATAAATAGGTGATATTGATAGAGTAAATGATCTATCAACTTTTCTACCGATGATAAACTATCCGGTACTTTTGCCCAGGCAAATAATCCTACTTGAGCTGAATCATAAGTACAACCTAACTTGTCCAAAAACTTATAAATTTTCTCTCTTCTGGCAAAGTAGATATCATTTTGCTTACGATGCCACTCTTGGTCATTTTTAAATGCCTCAACAGCAGCATTTTGAATACCATAAAACATACCTGAATCTACATTACTCTTTATTTTCATCACTTGGTCAAGGTATTCTTTACTACCGCTCATCCAGCCTACGCGCCATCCTGCCATGTTGTGTGATTTACTCATAGAGTTCATTTCTATACTTACTGCTCTTGCCCCGTCAATTGATAGCAAACTTATAGGTTGCTCTTTGGCTAAAATTAAACTATAGGGATTGTCATGACAAAGCAGTATTTTTTTGTCGTGAGCAAATTTTACCAGCTTTTCAAATAAACTTTTATTGGCAGGTGCTCCGGAAGGCATGTGTGGATAATTAACCCACATTATTTTTACCTTACCAAAATCCATTTCATAAAGTTTCGCAAAGTCAGGATGCCATGATTTGCTTTGCATGGGATAAGTTACAACTTCGGCTCCTACCATTTCAGATACTGCCCGGTAAGATGGATATCCCAGCTCAGGTACCAGCACTTGGTCACCCGGGTTTAAAAAAGTAAGTGATAAATGGGTAATGCCTTCTTTACTACCCATCAATGGCAGAATTTCATTTTCCGGGTCTAGTGTTACCGAGTATATTTTTTGATACCAGGCAGCTATAGCGTTTCTTAATGGTGCAATCCCTTTGTAAGGCTGGTAGCCATGCACATTGGGCTTTTGCACCGTTTCTACCATTTTGGCAATGGTGTTTTCAGAAGGAGGCAAGTCCGGGCTGCCGATACCCATATTCAAGACAGGGTATCCTTGTTCTAATAATGAGCGTACTTCTTTAAGTTTTACTGAGAAATAGTATTCACGTGTATTATGCAGCCTATCAGCTGTGGCAATAACCATAATGATAAATTTTAAAAATTTAAGAAATTGATAAATGATGAATAGATAATGATAACAACGAAACGGGTGTTTCCTAGCAATAATAGCAATATCGATAGGTAGAAATGTGGAAGTAAATAATGCCTTTATTTTGTTTTACAATGCTATTGATTACGCTTTTCATTAGAATAGGCTTGATATAAGCTTCAAATATCGTGGATATTTTTAATTAAGCAAAATAAGCATCTGTTTTTTATTATTAATAGATAGGATTTATAAATAAAAGAGGGCCTTTTCTCAGGCCCCTTGTATTATTTATCTTTCATTTTCTCTATTTTTTTTATCAATTCATCAGCTTCAAGCATTTTTTGGTCAGAGGCTCTCCTGTCTGTATGTGATAATTTGTGCGATTCGGATAACAGCTTCTTGTATTTATCCATTAATTTTTCTTTTTCTGATTTCTTTTTAAAAATTCCTAACATAAGCTTTTATTTTTTTCATAATACATCAAGTGAAAGGCTATTGTTTGATTTTTTGCTTTAAAAATTGGCTACAATAATCTAAGGAGCTGGTTTCCAGGGTATAGCCCCACTTCTATTAATATGGTGCTCTAATTCTTTTTTCATTGTGCGGCAAGGGCCACAATTATCAGGTAAGACCTCTTTTTCTGCCAGGTCTTCTTTTATGTTAAAAAATTGAAATGGCTCGTAGGGTGTATTTTGAACAAGTTTGTAATCGCCCTTTCTAACCGCATAATAAGCAAGGCCATTATATTTAAATCCTTCTCTACGCATGTAGAAGATGGTGCGATCGTTAGTTGTCATTTTTTGGCCAGACAATATTGGCATTATGCTTACAGAAGGAAGATCTGCGGGTATCTCAGCTCCGGCGATATCGCAAATAGTAGGAAACATATCCATTAGCACCACCAGGCTGTCGTTTTTAGCCGGTTTTATTGTTCCTGGCCAATAAATGCCTGCCGGCACCCTCAAGCCTCCTTCATACATATCCTGCTTTCCGCCTCTCAATGGTCCGTTATTGGCTTTGCGGTATAAAGAACCACCATTGTCGGAAGTAAAAATAATCAGCGTTTTTTTCTCGATACCGGCGTCCTTTACAGCATTTATTACCTTTCCAATTCCTTCATCAAGGTGCTCTATCAATGCCACTATTCCTGCTCGCTCGTCTCCAATGTCTTTTTCTCTTTCTTTTACTTTGGTGAGCCAGGCAGGAGGTGGCTGAATGGGATCATGTGGAGCATTATAGGCAAGATAAAGGAAAAATGGTTTTTCACTCTCTTTTTTTTGATTGATGTAATCTACACTCCATTGAGTAAAAAGATTAGTGGCATGGCCTTCGGGGGTTAAGATTTTTTCATTTTCTCGCATCCAATTTTCCCCTCCCCGTAAGTGATTAAAATAATCGTCCATCATATCAGCCAAGAAACCTTTAAAAAATTCAAAACCCTTTTCTGTTGGCTTGTTTGGGCTTTGGAGGCCAAGATGCCATTTGCCAATCATCGCTGTTTGATAGCCGGCTTTTTTTAGTACCTCCGGTAATGTAGTAATACCGGGCTGTAAATAACCCCAACTTTCAGTTTCCCACTGTCTGATTACTCCTGGCACGCCAACTATATCAGGATAATTGCCAGTAAGCAATGCTGCCCGACTAGGAGAACAGACAGAGCTGTTGGCATAAAATTGTGAAAAATTTATGCCTTTGGAAAGAAGATTATCGATATGAGGAGTTTGTAAATCATCTGCTCCCATAATGGATAAGTCGCCGTACCCTAAATCATCTACCAGGATAAAAATTATATTGGGTTTGTGATTTTCAACAGATTGGGCATTAGCAAAATGGCATACTAATATCGGAATTAAAAAAAATCTCATGGGTTACTTTTTAAGTTGAAATCAAATATACATAAAAATACAAGTAGCTCTTAGTCAGCAATATACAATTTTTTTGTGTTCAATTATTAAATTTTAAGTATATTTACTTGTTATCTGCCAATAAATAAACGTTATATCATGCGATATAAACTACTTTTAGTACTACTTTTTTTCATCGTAAATCTACAGGTTTCCTGGTCTCAATTTGTAATTGATACTACTAATGCTCCCGATCATTTGGTAGAAGCTATTCTACTGGGCCAAGGAGTGTTGGTGGGTAATGTACAATATCATGGAGCACCTCATGCCATTGCTAAATTTGAAGATTTTTCTGGTGTTACTGCCATTAAAAAAGGCATTATACTTACCTCTGGCAGCGCGTTTTATTTAAAAGGCCC
>CAZQEZ010000184.1:0-7621 GCA_964592475.1 uncultured Roseivirgaceae bacterium | reverse complement strand
CGGGACGGTCGCTAAAGGCAAAATTTTAGCTACTCAAAGATATTTTAAAATACCAAACAATTCAAACTTACCAATCCGGTCCGAACGCTGCAATACAGGGAAAAGGAGCCACGAAGGCACGAAGGCACAAAGAAAAAAAGCAGCCACGAAGGCACAAAGGCACTAAGAAAAGAAATAGAAAAGGAAAAAGGTAAGCTAACTATACTTTGAGCTTCAAACTAGCCACAAAGGCACGAAGAAATACAAATGCGGTCGGGATGGTCGCTTGTTTAAATTTTTTTCTATTCTTGGCTGCATATTGTAGGTTGGCTAATCCCCTGGGGTTTCACACCTATAATTATGTTGTGGCTACCCCCCTCAGGTACCGTCTTAAAAAGCATGTAAAATAAGTGATAAATAAGTAGATGTAAGCAATACGTACCTAAAATACGGGATGCTTACTTGGTTTAAAAAAGAAGCATGAAAAAGAGAAGAATGAGCTTCAATCTTATAAAGCATATATTTTAAGCCAACCTTTTACTCCAAAAATGCATAGGCGGCTCGCTGTCTTTAAATCCCTCACTTTTGTATAGTGCTTTGGCATTTTCATTATCGCTGCGCACTTCAAGGGTTACTTTACAGCAGTTTTTTTCTCTGCCAATAAGGGCTACCTCTCTTAACAGTTGTCTACCAATGCCTTTATTTCGATGTTTAGGAAGTACTATCAAGTCATGTATATTGATAAGTGGTTGTGCACTAAAAGTAGAGAAACCGTAAAAGCAAGTAGCCAGACCTACATAGTTTTCACCTTCCTTTGCCAACAGTACAAAAGATTCTTGATGATAAGTAAGCCCCTCAAGCATTGGTTCTTTCAGCTCATCTCTCATTGGTGCATTTATGCCCATACCATCGCGCATGTAGGTATCTAATAAATATATTACTGCATTACGATGGTCTTCTTTTTGCAAATCTGCTTTAAAAAATAATGTTTGCATAAAAAATTAAATTATCTCTACTTCATCTTCTGCTTTATTCTCCTCTTGATAGTAATTAACAAGATTAGGTACTTCTAAATAAAAGGTTGTGCCTAGGCCTTGCTCTGTTTCAAACCATATTTTACCTTTCAATTTATTTATCGATTCCTTTACTATATACAAGCCCAGTCCTGTGCTTTTCGCACTAGTACTGGCTTTATAAAACATATCGAAAATTTTTGCGTGGTGTGCCTTTGCGATACCCACACCATTATCACTTACAATTATTAAAGCTTTTTCACCGCTGATATGAGATTCAATTTTTACAAAAGGTTTAGTGTTCAAAGTATTTTTATATCGAATTGAGTTTGAAATTAAATTATTTAAGATAATCTGGAGACGTAACTCATCAGAAAACAAGGGCGAAGAGGCATTTTCCTTATAACTAATAGATACGTTACGGGCAGCCTTTTCAAATTGTAAATTATTTTTTATGCTATCAATTTTTTCTCTCAGATCCACTTTGTTAATTTTAATCGCTAACCTACTGCTGCGGCTAAAATCAAGTAAATCTTTAATAAGTAATTCCAGCCTATTTAAGCTTTGTTCCTGCAGATTCAAAAATTCCCTTATGCAATCCATTTCATTTTGCTCTCTTATAATACCTATTATACCTTTGGCGGAGGCAATAGGCGCTTTTAAGTCGTGAGAAGCAATAGAAACAAATTGATCAAGTGATTGATTGATTCGAATTAATTCCTGATTTTTTTCATCAAGTAATTTGAAGTTAGATGATTTTAGCTTGATAATAATAAAGCTTGAAATAATAATTATTAAAAGTAGCAGGATAAGGGCTGTAGTCATCATCTGGTTTAAGTGGGCATTTTTCTCTCTAAGTTGCTTCTCCTTTTTCATTTCATCTAATTCTGCCTTTCGTTTTTCTAACTCATAATTAGATTCTAATAAGGCAAATTTTTCAAGCTTTTCCTTGTCAAATATCTTTTCTCGTAATGTAAAGTGTTTATCCAAATACTCTATTGCTAATTTATATTCCTTTATCCGGATTGAATTAACATGTAGCAGGTTATATAATTCGCTCATACGATTTAAATCATCTGCTCTTAAGGCATAATCCAACGCGATTTTATATAGGCTATCAGCTTTTTGATATCGTTTTTCTTCAGCTTTAAATAACCCTAAAACAGTATATGACTCAGCCATATCTTTAATAGGAGCATTTTTTGCAATTCTTATTTTCAGTACCTCCTCATAATACCTTTTTGCCTTAGCTTTATTATTTTCATACCAAGCTATATTTCCTAAACTATATAAAGCACGACAATAAGTGTAGGGGTCATCCAGCTTTTTAAAAATCGCTGCAGCACGTGTAAAGTATTCTTTGCCTTTGGCATAATCCTTTTCATCAATAGCGATATTTCCTAGATTGATACAGGTATAACCTATTCCCTCCTGGTGATCTATCCGGGAGCGAATGGCCAGAGATTTTTCAAAATTGATTTTAGCATTTAACGTATCTTCTAATTCCTGATAAATTAAACCAAGGTTATTATAGCTATAACCTAAGCCTCTTTCATTTTTCGCGTATTTATCTAATTTCAAAACTTGAAAAGCTAAAGCCAATGCTTTATCCCATTGATTGGTTTCACGATAAACCAAACCCATGTTATGCAAAACATTAGCAACTTGTATTGAATCACCGATTTTCCTGCTTATCATTAAGGCCTGATCGTAATAGTCTAAAGCTTCTAAATATTGGGAATGACGATAAAATGAAAGGCCCATAATTTTGAGTGCTTCGGCTTCATCTTTTGCATTGGGGTGATGTTTCAATAGATCCACTGATTGCTGTAAATATCTTATTGATTTTTGCGGATCAGCAACTTTATATTTAATTCCCAGTGAAATCAAGCTATCTATTTGTTTTTCAACTGGTAACCTATCAAAAATTGAATCGGGAGCGTTGTAGGCAAATAAACTTGTAAAAGTGATTATTAGAAGAAAATTAAAAACAAGAATTCTCATATAGCTTCAGCTAATATATTAAGTGAAATTAAATATTTCTTGAATACTAAAAAAGGATAAAACCTATTAAATTGAATGACATGTAATAAATTTTACAATTTTGTCAATAGTTATACTTATTTTTCCATAAATGCTTTAATCGTTTTCGCAATTCTTCCTCCCTGGTATTAAGGCCAGGGTCATAAATTTTTGTTCCATTAATAGCCTCTGGTAAATACTCTTGCGCCACAAAATTTTGATCGTAATCATGAGCGTATTGATAGCCTTTTCCATAGCCTTCATTCTTCATAAGTTTGGTGGGCGCGTTGCGCAGATGCATAGGCACTGGTAAGTCTCCCTTTTGCCGTACCAGGGCTGAAGCATTTTTAATAGCCATATAACTGGCGTTACTTTTAGGTGAGGAAGCGAGATAAGTGGCACATTGTGAAAGTATAATTTCAGCTTCCGGATATCCAATCACATTTACGGCATTAAAGCAATTGGTTGCCATTACAATAGCCGTTGGATTGGCATTACCAATATCTTCAGAAGCAAAAATTACCATGCGTCTGGCAATAAATTTTACATCTTCGCCTCCTGCGATCATCCGCGCAAGCCAATATACCGCGGCATTGGGATCACTTCCCCGCATTGATTTTATAAATGCAGAAATAATATCGTAATGTTGTTCTCCTCCTTTATCATACATGGCTACTCGCTGATGTGCCGTTTCTATTACTTTTTTATCGGTAATGGTAATCCGTTCTTGCTGCAGATGAGAATCTATGGTAAGTTCGAGAAGGTTTAATAGCTTCCGTGCATCGCCTCCGGAAATATTTAATAATGCCTGAAACTCTATCACTTCAATTTCAAATTGCTGCAACCATTCATCTTTTTGCAACGCGATGTTAATCAATTTTTGCAAATCAGTTTCCTGCAAAGGCTCAAGTGTATAAACTTGACAGCGTGAAAGTAAAGCGGAAATGACTTCGAAAGATGGATTTTCTGTAGTAGCACCTATTAATGTAATTATGCCTTTTTCTACTGCACCTAAAAGTGCATCCTGTTGGGATTTGGAAAACCTGTGAATTTCATCGATAAATAGCAGTGTCTTATCTTGAAAGCGAGCTTTATTTATTACTTCTCTTACTTCTTTTACTCCCGAACTTATAGCACTTAATGTAAAAAATGTAGCTTGTACCTGATTCGCAATAATATTGGCAATGGTAGTTTTGCCTACCCCGGGTGGTCCCCATAAAATCATAGAAGGTATACTACCGCTTTGTATTGCTTTACGTATAACGCCATCATTTCCTACCAAATGCTGTTGGCCGATCAAATCATTAAGATTTACCGGCCGCAGTCTTTCGGCAAGTGGTGCTTTTGGTTTAATTGTTGGAGCCATATCAATATTTTTTCAACTTTTTCATCAATTTGATAGTTCTACAATAATTAGTGTAAAAATTGACTTGTTATATTTATGCAAATGATTAAATTTATATACATTTGTTAAAAAAAATTTTAAAATATGAAGCCATATCTAAGTATATTTTTGTTACTATTCATTTTCTCTTGCAAGCCAATTTCTGTAAGCAGTACTGTTAATACTAAAGAACCCGCTACTGATTATCATACTTTTTATTGGATGCCAGGCATTGAAAATCAGGTAGAAGAAATGAATGGTTATGTTAATAATGAGATTATGGCCACTATTGAGACAAAGTTAGCCAAAGAAATGATTCTGAAAGGATATCGAATAGATAAAGATAGTCCGGAAGTATTGGTAAATATAGAAATTGTTGGAGCCGAAAAGAAATCCCCTGAACTGGCTGAAGAAGCTGGAAATAAATATTGGTCTAGCTACGAAGAAAGAGAATTACCAGCAGGGTCTATGGTGATAGAACTTATTCACTCCGGTAAAAATAAAGTTTTTTGGCAAGGCATAGCTACAGATTTCCTGCATGAAAAACCCGGTAAAAATTTAAGGCGAGTAGAAGAAGCTGTTCATCTCGTATTTGAGAATTACCAAAACAAGATTTTCATGTAAAACAACTTTACCAAGGATATATATGGCATAAAAAACTACTATCTTAGCTTCACTTCGTCAATTTGGTTCAAAGTATCTGGATTGTATACTTTCATTATTATTTCATCTCCCTCTACATAAAACAGACAAAGGGCGTTCTCTACACTAAAGGATTGCGTAAAATCACTCCACGGCAGGATTTCTTGACCGTAATAAGGTGCGCCAGAAGCACCGTTATTAATTTGGTAAATTGGTCGTGAAACCTTCAACTTTTCATGTACATAATTTTCTGGATAGATGGGAACTTCTGAGGTTAATTTAAGCCAGTTGTAGTTATGTTCATCTCCAGTAAGGATAGCCACTACTTTTTTACTGTCATTTATTAAAATATCTAAATATTCATCCCTTCTTTCAATAATACCATTGTCAACGGGTTTTCCAGCTATGTAAGGTCTTTTACTGTTATCGCCACTGTACCACATATCGTCCTTGCTATGACCACCATTAGGAAAAGCTGGTGTGTGCTGGGTAACAAAGATATGGTCTATATCTGCATCTTTTTCCAGTTTTGCAATGGTTTCTCGCAGCCATTGCAATTGATTATCCATGATATAACCATGCAGTCCTCCACTTGTTTTTGGTTGCCTGCTTACTGATGGCGCATACCAATAGTCACTGTTGAGTACGACAATAGCAACATTGTCGTGAGTGTAATAAAATACATTTTCTTCATAAGAGGGGAAGTCAGTTTGATTTAAATTGGGGTCATACCGATTGTTATCCTCAGTCTGTGGACCGTTTGTCGGATTTACAAATTCTTCTGCAAAGAGTGCTTCAGAAGATTCCGTTTCGAAAGGGAAGGCATCAATAAATCCCTGTGTTCTGCCATCTTCATCTTTAAATATATGCCCTAAAACTTCGTGGTTACCCATACCAACATAGAATGGCATATAATGCCAAAATGGTTCAACGGCTTTTTTCCAATTGTAATATTGTAGGCGTTGTTCCTCTTTGTTACTTAAATATCCATTAATCATATCGCCAGTAAACTGAATGAAGCTTGCGTCTTTCATGTAGGCTAATGCTGCCATTTTTTTCATGATATAGGTGTTGGCACCCAGTATTTTTCTTTCGCCCCCACCAGTAGCATGACGACTGTCGCTGGTATAGCCAAATACAAAGGGTTTTCTGCTTCCCTTCTTATGAGCTGTTTTAAAGTGATATGCTTGTGACTGAATACCGTAACTTACTTTGTAATCGTACTTTTTATCAGGAGATAATCCATCAATTTTCCATTGATGGTACGTTGTTTCGGTTTTACTTTTATATTCTTTTCCCTTGACTTCTATTTTAGCTGCTGTCGGATGTGTAGTTTTGCACCAAATTACTGCCGAACTATCCGTGATATTATTTACAAAAGGACCTTCATAAATGGCTGGCGATACGTTAAAAGGGCCTTCTCCCGCTAGTGCAATCACGCCATCAAATACCAACATTCCGCTTTCATCTGCCAAGCGATACCCTACATTGACATAACCGTTCTCTTTCCAATCTACAAAGTCATAAGGATATTTGAAATCATCCTTAATGTTAATCCCGACCTTACCATTGTTAATTTTGGTTGTCTTGCGAAAGACAGGAAGCGGGTGTGGTGCTTTGCCGTAAGGTATCAAACCATAGGTAATTGACCCTTTAAAATCACCAAAATCCAATTGGACGCCTGTATATGTTCCTGATGGATTACCTATAAATTTTTGTATGCTAAGTGCATTCGGAACTTCTTCGGCAAAGAACTTATTTCCTTCTACTTCAAAATATAGCTTCTTATTTTCATTGAAGGCTAAATTAGAGTAGGAAGCAGGAATTTGACTGGACTGAGCCATCGCTGTGGCAGATGCCAGCAAGGCAATTGCTAAACAGAAAAATTTAATCATTTTTTCAAAGGCCATTTTTCAAAGATTGAGTTAGATTAACTGATTAATAAGTTTGTAAAGCCATTATTCAAGTGACTATTTTCTACCAACGTAATTAAGCAAAATACATTTTCTGACTTATATTCAACTTTATTTTTAGCATTCTGACTAACGTAAAATTAAGTTTCTGTTTTACAGTTATTTGCATTTATACCCAATTCTTCATTAGTTATACCAAATTTATCGATTTGTTTCCTAATTCGCTCAATTAATCCTAATTTTCTTTTTTGATCAAGATATAAATAACCGTCTGGATTTTCATATTGAACACCTTTTACAACCATATTCCAAATAATAATTGATATCAATATTGGCAAAAATCACGGAGAGGCTAAAACAGCCGCAGCAATCAGACAGCCGCCTTCAGAAAAATACCTTGATCAGGCAGGTTTAACAAGGAAAATGCTTCTGAAGGAAAAAGCAACCAGAGTTCTGAAACCCTACTAAAACTATTCAATCGCCATAGACAAAACAGTGCAGGCTTGGAGGTTGAGCTCAACAGAAGCTCTAATGAACCGCGCCCTTAGCGCGCATCATTAGCGCTTAGATGTTGGCTACCGTTTGCTTCAGTATGTGAAAACTGTTGGGTTTCGCATGATTTTATCCATCATTACTTCTTCTTCACCGAGTATATAATTGTCAGGGAG
>CAZQEZ010000183.1:0-7685 GCA_964592475.1 uncultured Roseivirgaceae bacterium | reverse complement strand
GCTGGTACTTTGGTATATGGCTTGTTGAGAAAGAAGTTGCCTCATTAGGAATTAGTTTGTAAATTTATCCCTTCAAATAGGAATATCAAATTGCTACCGGTTTAATAGAAAGAGTGAAGATAGACAGATAAAATTTTGATGACAAAACAAGTTCGTAATTAAATAATATAAACAATAAATAGCTGGAGGGGCTCTTTATTATAAAGGCCTTCTTGCTTTTACAAATATGCTGCGGTAATATTTACTGTAGATGTTATTTTCTACTACTCCTAAGCTGCTGGATGCATGAATGAACTGAACATTGTGCTTATCTTTCACATCTGTGACCAAGCCTACATGTGTTACTTTAGGAGACCCTTTTTTGGCCGAGAAGAAGACTAAATCTCCCGGTTGCAATTCGTAAAAGCTTACTTTTCTGCCAAACTTTCCCTGGTCTTTTGAGGTGCGTGGAATTGTGATTCCTGCTACCAGAAATGAATTATACAACAACCCCGAGCAATCCATACCAGCCCTGGTAGTACCGCCCCATTTATATGGAGTGCCAATGTAGGAGCGGGCAGTTTTAATGATAGTATCAACCGTGTTATTTTTTTTGATGCTTGTTTTATTACTTGCGCAAGAAGTGGCCAATAGTATAATGATAATGACAGAAAAAAAACGGATATGATTAGAGGATTTCGAAAAATAAGAATATTCCATTGTAACGGTTAATTTTTTAACAATATTTAATCTAATAGCCAATAATCAAACAAACTCAATAAGTTTATTGAATTATTTATTACATTATTTTAAATTACCCTAACTTTGAAATTAAATTCAATAGTTTAAGCCTATTTTTTCACATAAATGTTAAGCAAACATATCTATTATAGATAACTTTTGCAATCAACATTTATTATATACAGTTTCAGGCAAAAGAAGGAGAAAATCATGATCATCAACAAGTTTAAAGCGTTGGCCAGCAATTTTGAGGGAGATTTCTATTTTGATCATACCATGCGTACCTTATACGCTACTGATGCCTCTGCTTATAGGGAAATGCCGCTGGCTGTAGCTATGCCTCGCGGTGAGAACGATATTAAAAAATTGATCGAATTTGCCAGGGAAAACAGAACTTCGCTTATCCCACGCACGGCTGGCACGTCCCTTGCCGGACAGGTGGTAGGAAATGGAATTGTGGTAGATGTGTCAAAATATTTTACTAAAATTATTGAAGTAAATAAAGAAGAAAACTGGGTAAGACTACAGCCCGGAGTGGTGCGAGATGAACTCAACTTTTTTTTAAGTGCTCATAAACTGTACTTTGGTCCGGAAACCTCTACGGCCAATCGCGCTATGGTTGGAGGGATGGTGGGTAATAATTCCTGTGGTTCTAATTCGGTGATTTATGGTAGTACGCGTGATCATTTGCTTGCGGTAAAGGCCATCCTGAGTGATGGTACCGAGTCTACTTTTTCCAGCATTAGTAAAGCAGATTTTTTTGACAAATGTCAATTAGACCAACCGTATGAAAATTTGTCGCTTGAATCCAGAATTTACCGCAATATTTATGAATTATTAGCCAACCCCGTAAATCGGGAACAAATAAGTCGCGAATTTCCTAAAAAAAGTATCAATCGTCGCAATACCGGATATGCTATCGATCTATTGATGGAGACTTCACCCTTTATAGACGAAGCAGAAGATTTTAACTTTTGTCGCCTGTTAGCAGGTTCGGAAGGCACCTTGGCTTTTATAACCGAAATAAAATTGCATGTAGACCCCACGCCGCCGGCCCACAAGTGCTTGGTTTGTGCACATTTTACCAGTATAGGTGAATCTCTCAAAGCTAATTTAGTAGCACTTCAACATAATCCATCTGCTAGCGAATTGATGGATCAATACATCATGGAATGTACCAAAGCAAATATAGAACATCGCCAAAATCGCTTTTTTATAAAAGGTGAACCCGGTGCTATTTTGGTTGTTGAGCTATCCAGGCATTCGCAGGACGAGATGCAAAAGGATGCTGAAGCACTTATCGCTGATTTTCAAAAACATGGTTTTGGGTATCATTATCCTATTGTTTATGGTGATGACATTAAAAAAGTTTGGAATTTGCGCAAAGCCGGACTCGGTTTATTATCCAACATGCCTGGAGATGCCAAACCAGTACCGGTGATTGAAGATACTGCAGTTGATGTTAACGACCTGCCGGATTATATAGCAGAGTTTAATCTTATTTTAAAAAAGCATGACTTGTTTTGTGTTCATTATGCCCATGCAGGGTCGGGCGAATTGCACTTGCGCCCCATTCTTAATTTAAAAACCCACGAGGGAAATAAACTCTTCCGGATTATTTTGGAAGAAATAGCCCGACTGGTCAAAAAATACAATGGCTCCCTTAGCGGTGAGCACGGCGATGGTCGATTAAGGGGTGAATTTATTCACGATATGATTGGTGATCATAATTATGAATTGCTAAAAAAAGTAAAATACGCGTGGGATCCTACCAATATATATAATCCTGGTAAAATAGTAGATACGCCTCCTATGGATCTTAATCTTCGGTATTTTGCTGGGCAAAAAACTCCTGACTTTGATACTAAATTTGACTTTAGTCAAAACCATGGTGTATTAAGGGCAGCCGAACAGTGTAATGGATCTGGTGACTGTCGGAAGTCTGAATTGACGGGAGGAGTTATGTGCCCTAGCTATATGGCTACTCGCAATGAAAAAGACACCACCAGGGCACGCGCCAATATTTTGCGAGAAATGCTTACCAACTCGGCCAAAAGGAATCGATTCGATCATAAGGAAATTCATGAGGTGATGGATTTATGTTTGTCCTGCAAAGGATGCAAGTCTGAGTGCCCATCCAATGTTGACGTTGCCAAGCTGAAATCAGAATTTTTATATCAATATCAAAAATCTAACGGGGTCTCTTTTCGTACCCGATTGATAGCCAACATGGCTCGAGCTAATAAGTTTGCGGCTGTTATACCTGGATTTTATAATTTTATAATGACCAATGAGGCTACTTCCAGCCTGATAAAAAGTATAGCCGGCTTTGCTCAAGACAGAAGTATGCCTTTGCTATATAAAACTACTCTTAGTAAATGGTTTAAGAAAAATAAATCACGCTTACATCAGCATTTACCAAAAGATGCCCGTCAGGTTTTGCTTTTCAACGATGAATTTACCAATTATCTCGATACGCTAATTGGTATAAAAGCCGTAGAGTTGCTTACTAGATTGGGTTATAAAGTAGATATTCCTGCACATGATGAAAGTGGTCGTACTTATATTTCCAAAGGGTTGCTTAAAGAAGCGGAAATACTGGCTAAGAAAAATATAGAATTGCTAAGTCCATTGGTAAGTCCGTCAGCTCCTATTATCGGTATTGAACCTTCCGCCATTCTTACTTTACGAGACGAGTATCTCGATCTGGTGAATCCGGCTCAAAAAGTAGATGCTCAAAAACTAGCCGATAATGCCTATACTTTCGAAGAATTTTTGGCTCGTGAAAAAGATGCCGGATATATTAATTCCAGCTATTTTACCAGCAATAAGTTAAATATTAAATTGCATGGGCATTGTTATCAAAAATCTTTGTCCTCTCTTACGCCTTCTAAAAAGATATTACAATTACCCGAAAACTATAAAGTGCAATTAATTCCCTCCGGATGCTGTGGCATGGCAGGATCTTTCGGCTATGAAAAAGAGCATTACCAAATATCTATGCAAATTGGTGAATTGGTTTTGTTGCCGGCAGTTCGCAAGTCATCTGCAAAAGAAGTAATTGCAGCAGCGGGTACCAGTTGCCGTCATCAAATAAAAGACGGTACAGGAAAAATTGCCATGCATCCGGTGGAAGTCTTGTATGATGCACTTAAATAATGCCATTTTTTTAACACTTATAATGAGTAATGAAGCTTTATGCCCAAAGTTAGCTATTATTAAAATACACGCTGTGAGGTTTTTAGTAGTAAATTGTACAAAAACCATGATTGTAATATTCAGGTAATGACAGGCAGCAAATTACCTGTTTTTTTTATCACCCCTATTTTATATTTGTCATACGAGTTTTCACCAATAAACACGGGGTTATGGGAAAAAATTTACCTATTAATTTCAGAAGAATATTTGCACTTTTACTTGTTTTAGTTGCTTTTTCAGCTTACAAAATAGGGGAGAGCAGCTCTTTCGCCATCAGTAGAAATATAGATATTTTTGCCTCTCTTTTCAAAGAAGTCAACACCTATTACATTGAAGATATCGACCCCGACGAACTGGCCGAAACAGGTATAAATGCCATGCTTGAATCGCTCGATCCTTATACAAATTACATACCTGCAGAAAAGATGGAGCGCTATACCAAACTTACCACTGGTGAATACTTTGGTATAGGGGCTAAAATAGAAGAAATAGCTGGCAAGAAGATGATAACTATGCCAATGCGTGGTTACAGTGCTCACAAAAGTGGACTGCAAATAGGCGATGAATTAGTGGCTATTGATGGTAATTACGTTGTGGATAAATCAATTGAATACATTAATAAATTATTAAAAGATGCTGACAAAACTACTGTAAAATTTAAAATACAAAAATACGGAACTGGAAAAATTGAAGAAGTATCCTTACAAAAAAGCGTGGTTAAAATCAAAAATGTACCTTTTTATGGTAAAATTGACGATAACACAGGTTACATTAAATTATCGGAGTTTACCTACGGTGCTTCTGACGAAGTAAAAAAAGCGTTAATAGCTTTAAAAGCGCAAGGTATCAATAGTTTGGTACTTGACTTGAGAGACAACCCCGGTGGATTACTTAATGAAGCAATTGACGTTTCTAATCTTTTTATTGAAAAAGGCAAAGAAGTAGTGCGTACTCAGGGTAAAATAGTAGAGTGGAATAAATCATATAAGTCGCTCAATAGCCCTGTTGATATTCATATACCATTGGCAGTTTTGCTCAATGAAAACAGTGCCTCTGCTGCTGAAATCGTGGCAGGTGTACTTCAGGATTACGACCGTGCTGTATTGGTTGGTCAAAAGTCTTTTGGTAAAGGGCTGGTTCAGGCCACTCGTACGCTTTCGCATAACGCCAAGTTAAAAATTACCACAGCTAAGTATTTTATTCCCAGTGGTAGGTGTATTCAATCTATTGATTATGATTGGGATAATAATACTTCACATAATAAGTCATTTGCCACAGCTAATGGACGTAAAGTTTATGATGGACAAGGAATTATGCCTGACGTATCAGTAAAAGAGGTAGAATCTTCGGCTTTGTATCAGACTTTGGTTGATGAGGGGTTGATTTTTGAATATGCTAACTGGTATGGTTTTCGAAATCTAAAAAGTGCCCCGTCCAATGCAGGAAAATTCTACTTGAGTGATGAAGACTTTCAACATTTTGTTGATTGGGTAAAAAGCAAGAAGCTTGATTATCAAACTAATCTGGAAAAATCTTTAGCAGTCTTTGAAAGCGCCATTGAAAAAAGTAAAAGTTCTGCTGCAATACAAAAATCGCTGCAAGATATAAAAGCTGAATTGGATAAGCTAAAGCAGCGTGAAATGAGTGAGTATGGCCCTCAAATTAAAAACCTGTTAGAAGAGGAAATTGCTGCACGATTTTACTTGCAAGATGGTATATACCAATTATCGCTCAGACACGACTACGAGATTTTAAAAGCTGCAAGAGTATTACACAATAATGCTGGATACCACAGCATATTAGGAATCTCCATCAGGTTATAAGCTTTCTTGAATCTCCATAAACTTTATTGGTTCTTTTGTAATTTCTCGTGGCCGATATATCTTACTTTCACTTTCATAAAGTCTGAAAGTAACCCACTGAGGGATGAGACCACGATCATGAGCCTTTTTTACTGCCAATGTAAGCTTACGTAAATTTGGTTCGCTTATTATGATAATTTCAGCTTTTTGTTTAACACTATAATTTACATTTTTATCATAGGCATTTCTTACCCACTGCAATACAAGTTGTATTAGGTTATTAGCTTTAGTTCCCTCCAGGTGATCCATATTTAATACCCATCGGTTCACTCTATTGATCAGGCCAATTTCTAATACAATGTCTAGGGTCTCTTTAAAGGTTTCTTTAGTGGCCAAACCTTTAAAATTGATATAAACCTGGTTTTTTTCAGGATCATATTTTGCTTTTGCTAAACCGGTTGTAACTGCATTCATAACTAGGTAATTTAAAAATTATAGAAATATGAATAAACTTAAAAATATACGGATTGTGAATGTAGTCAATTGTTAGCTGAAATGCAAGTATTTTCATCATTATTTTATATAATAAATAAATAATAATGCCTAAAAATGGCTAATTTAAGACTTTATATACTTTTAATTCGGATAAAATAATTATATTCGGTAGGTTTTTTTATTCTAATTAATAAGACTTAATTATAAATTCGGCAATAAGACCAGGATAAATTAGGTAAACATAATACCTAAAAGAAGCAGCGGTCTTTCGCCCATTTAAAGTCCCATTAGTTTTACAATTAATAAATAAAAATCGATGCCGAACACAAATTGGCAGTAAAAAAGGAAAACCGGATAGTCACTATCCGGTCTTGCCCTCCAAAGCCAGTATGAAGGTTGTTTATTATAGGTTACCTTTTACCTTATTTTTTTATCACAGCTATTTTCTCAAATGAAGTTTTAATACCCTTAATTAAAGCGGAGCTGAATCCCTGATGTTCCATTTCGTTAAGTCCGGCAATTGTACATCCTTGCGGTGTAGTTACTTTGTCTATTTCATATTCAGGGTGTTTACCTCCTTCTATTAGTAATGAAGCTGCTCCCTTTACTGTTTGCGCAGCTATTAGTTGAGCCACCTCTGATGAGAATCCTATTTCAATTCCACCTTGTGAGGAGGCTCGAATAAAACGTAATGCGTAAGCAATGCCACAAGCCCCCAGAACGGTAGATGATTCAATCAATTCTTCACTTATGATAATTGCTTTACCTACATGCTCGAATAATGATACAATTTTGTCTTTTTCTTGATCATTAGCATTATTGGTTGCAATACAAGTCATTGATTCTTGAATGGCAATAGCGGTATTGGGCATAGCCAGAAAAGCAGTGGTTTCTTTACCCACTATAGTTTCTATATCATGTAGTCGTATACCCGTGGCTACACTTATGATTATATGTCGTCCGGGAACCAGTTTAGCTTTAATTTCTTGTAATAGATCCTTTAACTGATGTGGTTTTACAGCAATTATAACGATATCAGCTTTTTCTACCGCGTCAATATTGTTAGCTAATACATTTATGCCTTTATCTTTCAAATAGTTTAATAAATGCAGTCTGCGTCTTGTTATGAAAATATTGTCGGGGGAAATAAACTCATTTTTGATAAATCCCTCTGCTAATGATATTCCTAAATTTCCTCCGCCTAAAATTGCAATTTTCATTTCTATTTAACTTCTTTTTAAATGCTGTGCAAAGCTAAAAGTTTCCAAAATCAGGAACAAATATTATTTGTATTATATTGTGATTATTAGATGTAAAATTTAAAAAAAATATAAAATATAGATATATATGAACAAAATTTGTTGTATAGACAAATAAATTAAAAGTAATCTTTGGCGTAAGCATTGAATATTTTATAGCGTAACAGGAGAAAAGCTAACCACGGAGAATCACAGAGGAATTCACAGAGAG